>JAJPHK010000036.1 GCA_021325315.1 Alphaproteobacteria bacterium | reverse complement strand
GGAAGGCCCGATTGCGCCCAGCGGCGCTCCGGTCCCTCACCGCGCTTGGCGCTTGCGCCGTTCGCGGAAAGAAAATGCTCCGGACGGGTGAAAACCCGGGCGCGGAGATAAAGGCGTTTGCCCCGCTGTTCGTCATTCCGGGCGCAGCGCAGCACACCGAAGTCGGGTTTAGCCGACTTGCGCGTTTTAAATGGCGAAGTCGGGCAAGCCCGACTTCGCTCGCGCCTCCGAATGACGGTGGAAGGCGCGCTCGCGCATTCATAACGAACGGAGAAACCAAAAATTGAATTCAATCCTTCAGTGGTCCCTCGCGCAGCCGCTTGAGATCGAAGCGCTGCACATCCTCGAGAAGGGCCACAAAAGCCTTCGCGCCGTGATCGATCGCCGCGGCGCCCTTCTCCAGCGTGCCCGCGCGCGCGTTGCCGACGACACCGCTCGGGTTCAGATCCTGCGTCATCCAGGCGAAGCCCGCCGGCCGCGAGGCGCGGAGATATTTGAACTCGCGTTCCATCGCGAGCGACGCGGGCTTGCCGTCGCCGATATCCGGCCGCACCGTTTCGGTCTTCAGCCACAGCATCAGCGACGTCTCGATCTCGCCGCCGTGAATGCCGTGCGCGATTTCCTCTTTCGAGAACAATCCCTCCGGGTAGCCGAGCCTATGCCACGAGGTCGTCACCGCGAGCATCTTGCAGCGCGTGCGCAGATTTTGCGCGACAATATCGATCACCGGCGAATTGCCGCCGTGCGAATTCACGATCACGATCTTCCGCACGCCCGCGCGGTAAACGCTCTCGCCGATTTCGGTCCAGACACGGATCGCGGTTTCCGGCGAGAGCGTGAGCGTCCCGGGAAACGAAAGGTGCTCGTCGGACTTCCCGACCGCCTGCAACGGCA
Source organism: Alphaproteobacteria bacterium (assembly GCA_021325315.1). Lineage (GTDB taxonomy): Bacteria > Pseudomonadota > Alphaproteobacteria > Rhizobiales > Xanthobacteraceae > Palsa-892. The sequence continues at coordinate 33,122 of JAJPHK010000036.1, read as the reverse complement.
GGAAGGTCGCGGGCAGCGATTGCGGCAGAAGCTCCATCACGCGGTGCAGATAGCCCTCGGCGATGTAGCTATCGACACCGACCGGAAGATGCGGCCCGTGCTGTTCGACCGCCGCGACCGGAAGCACCGCGATCCAGTCCGCAGGATCTCCGTCGTGGAAATCCTCCCAGGTCATCTCCGTCCAGTAGCGCTTCGGAATCATGGCACGTCCGCGAAAAATTGCCGCAACCTACGGGCGGGCGCACGGTTCCGCAAGCGAGACGCAATTCGCCTCGCGCGTATCGTTAACCTCGGCTAATCTCGCGGAAAGCCATTGCCGAACGCTGGGGAAACACGACATGACGAACCGCATCGATCTCGCCGGCCGGGCCGCGGTCGTCACCGGGGGCGCCCAGGGCATCGGGCGGGCGATCGTCGAACGCATGCTCGATTCCGGCGCGCATGTCGCGATCTGGGATCGCGACGGGAAGCTCGCCGAGCAAACCGCTTCCGAGCTCGTGGGCCGCGGCCGGGTCGAGGTCTTCGATGTCGACGTGACGGACTTGAAGGCGGTCGATAGCGCCCGCGACGCAACGCTTTCGGCCTTCGGACGGATCGACATTCTGGTAAACAACGCGGGGATCTCGGGCCCGAACAAGCCGACCTGGGAATATCCGGCGAAGGACTGGAACCAGGTGATCGCGATCAACCTGACCGGCCCCTTTCACTGCTGCCGCGCCGTCGTGCCTTCGATGATCAAACAGAAATACGGGCGGATCGTGAATGTCGCGTCGATCGCGGGAAAAGAAGGAAATCCGAACGCGCCCGCCTACTCCGCCTCGAAGGCGGGCTTGATCGCGCTCACGAAATCGCTCGGCAAGGAACTCGCGCAGTACGACATCGCCGTGAATTGCGTGACGCCCGCCGCCGCGAAAACCGCGATCTTTGACCAGATGACGGAAGAGCACATCAACTACATGCTCTCGAAAATTCCGCGCAATCGTTTCGTCAAGGTCGAGGAGATCGCGGCGACCGTCGCTTTCGCCGCCTCCGCCGAATGCTCGTTCACGACCGGGGCGGTGTTCGATCTCTCGGGCGGCCGCGCCACCTATTGAAAGCGTCTCCGCATGACGACAAAAGCCGCGGCGAAGCGCCGGACATTGCCCGCCTCAGACGATTCGCGAGCGCGGTTCACCGGTATCGCGCTGATGTGCCTCGCGCTGGTCTGTTTCTGCGTTCTCGACACCAGCGCAAAATGGCTGAATCATCACATTTCGACGGTGGAAGTGCTCTGGGCGCGCTATGCCGGCCATTTCGCGATCTCGCTGGTTTTCGTGAATCCCTGGACGACGTCCGGATTGCTCGCGACGCAGCGCCCCTGGTTACAGACCTTCCGCTCGCTCATGCTCGTCGGCTCGTCGATCGCGAATTTCACCGCGCTTCGCTATCTGCAGCTCGACCAGACTTCCGCGATTATGTTCTCGACGCCGCTGTTCGTGGCGCTATGCGCCGGACCGATGCTTGGCGAATGGATCGGCCCGCGCCGCTGGGTCGCGATCCTCGTCGGCTTCGCGGGGGTTCTCCTGGTGACACGTCCCGGCGCCGGGGGAATCCATCCGGCTGCGATCCTGTCGCTGGCGGGCGCGATCTGTTACGCGCTCTACAACATCACGACACGCATTCTCGCATCCTACGATTCCACCGCGACGACCGCGTTTTATTCCGCGCTGGTCGGGCTGGCGGTTTCAACGCTGCCCCTGCCGTGGTTCTGGACGGCACCGGGCGAACCGCTGGTGATTTCCGCAATGATCTGGGTCGGCGCGCTCGGCTGGATCGGCCACCTGTTCCTGATCATGGCCCACCGCCGCGCGCCGGCGCCGATCCTCGCACCTTTCATCTATACGCAGATCGTCTGGATGGTCATCGCGGGATTCGCCGTGTTCGGCGACGTGCCGAATCGCTGGACGCTGGCGGGCGCCGCGGTCGTCATCGCCTCGGGGCTTTACCTTCTGTATCGCGAGCGCCGTATGAAAGCGGAGGATTCTCTCAAGGCGCAAACCGGAGAGTAACTAGGGAAGCTGGAACAGGGTCGGCAGGATTCCGGTATCGTGCAGATAATCGAACCACTCCGCGATCGGAATCGAGAGCAGGAACACGCAGGCGTCGAAAAACGTCGCGCGCACGATGCCGGGTCTGACGATCAGCGTATCGGCGTCGCGCCAGGCGGCGAATCTCGGCCAAAACCGCGGAACCCTGGCGACATAGCTCAGATATTCCTTTCCGAACTGATTCCGCAGATGCGCTTCCTCCGAAAATATCAAAATGTAGAATACCGCCCAGACAACGGCGCCCGCGAGCAAGGCGATCACAATACTGCCCAGCTGCGCGCCCACGCCCGCGGCGCCCATCACCGAAAAAACATACAGCGGATTGCGCGTGACCGAATATGGGCCGAGGTCGATCAGATTCTTGTTCTTGAAGCCGCCGATATAAAGCGAACACCAGGTCCGTCCCAGGATGCAGAATGCGATCAGGAAAAAGCCGACGAGCTCGATCGTCTCGTGGGGAAAATGGCCATCCGGCCAGCTCGAATCCGCAAAGAGCAGAAGGAAAATGCCGCCAATGACGACGGCAAGCAACACCGCCTTCCGGATCAGTTGAATCGTGGAGATGGACAATTTCGATTGAGACGCAGCGTGCATAAGGATTACCTCACCCTTATACCGTCGTGCCCGAAGCGCACCCTCGCGGTCAAGCAGACGAATGTCGCGCCGAAAAGCATTCTATTCCGGCTATTCCTTCACCGCGCCGGTCATGGCCGAGACGTAGTGCTCGACAAAGAAGGCATAGAGGATGACGAGCGGCAACGATCCTGCGAGCGCGCCAGCCATCAGGGAACCCCAGCGATAGATGTCGCCGTCGACGAATTCGTTGACGATCGCAACCGGCACGGTCTTGTGCGAGGTCGTCGACAGGAATGTCAACGCGTAGATGAATTCGTTCCAGCAGAGCGTGAAGCAGAAGATGAACGCCGAAATCAGCCCCGGCACCGCGAGCGGCAGCACGATCCTAGTCATGATCTGCCAGCGGCTCGCCCCGTCGATCAGCGCGCATTCCTCGAGCTCGTAGGGAATGGTCTTGAAATAGCCCATCAGGAGCCAGGTCGAGAACGGAATCAAAATCGTGGGGTACGTCAGAATGAGCGCGAACGGGCTGTCGAACAGCCCGTATTGGAACACGACGGTCGAGAGCGGGATGAAGAGAATCGAAGGCGGCACCAGATAGGCGAGGAAGATCGCGCCGCCCACCCAATTCGCACCCCGGAAGCGCAGCCTAACGATGGCATAGGCGGCAAGCACACTCGCAATGATCGACAGGATCGTGGCGCCGATGGCAACGAACATCGTGTTCCACAGCCAGAGCGGATAATTAGTCTGGAACAGGAGGGTATAGAAATGCTTGAGTGTCGGCGCCGTGGTCCAGAACGGATTGACCTTGTCCATGTCGAGCAGCTGATCGTCCGGCTTAATTGACGTCAGCGCCATCCAATAGAACGGAAACAGCAAAACGAGCAGAATCACCGAGAGCGGCAGATAAAGCGTAATCAGCCGACGCGGCAGCGATTCCAGATAGCTCATGCCCTCGCTGTGGTCCGCGGCGGCCACGACACTCGGCGAGGTCTTGTGCAGGATGTCAGTCATTGCTTTCGCCCTGCTGCCATTTACGGCGCTGCAAGCCGAACCACGAGATCAGAATGGCGGCGAGCAAAAACGGGATCATGGCGGTTGCGATCGCCGCCCCTTCGCCCAACTGTCCGCCGATGATGGCGCGCTGATAGGAAAGTGTGGCCATCAGATGCGTCGCATTCACCGGGCCGCCGCGCGTCAGCACCCAGATCAGCTGAAAGTCGGTGAATGTAAACAGCACCGAGAAGGTCATCACAACGGCGATGATCGGAGTAAGCAACGGATAGGTGATATAGCGGAAGCGTTGCCAGGAACTGGCGCCGTCAATCGTCGCGGCCTCGTAGAGCGACGGAGATACCGTCTGCAAGCCGGCGAGCAGTGTGATCGCGACGAACGGCACGCCGCGCCATATATTGGCGAAGATAACCGACCAGCGCGCGTTCCATGGATCGCCGAGGAAATCGATATTGCCAGAGATGAAGCCGAGATGGCGCAGCGTCCACGATACGATGGAAAACTGGCTGTCATAGATCCACCAAAAGGCGATCGCCGAGAGCACGGTCGGGACGATAAAGGGGATCAACACGATAGCGCGCAGAATCGCCTTGAACGGCAGATTCTCGTTGAGCAGCAATGCAAGGTAGAGCCCGACGGCAAATTTGATGGTGCTCGCAACGAGGGTGTAGAGCAGCGTATTGAACACCGAAAGCCAGAAGATCGAATCGTCCCATAGCCATTCGTAGTTCTCATAGCCAACGAAAATGCCGCTGCGGCCAATCTTGGCGTCGGTGAAGGAAAGCCAAACACCGAGCCCGAGCGGATAGGCAAGAAACAGGACAAGAAAAGCCGCTGCCGGCAGCATAAACCACAATCCAAGCCAGTTGCGGTTCACCTTTAGCCGTTCCCACGCACTGACATCGCGCGTGGCGGGCCTAGCCGACGATTTCAACGCAGTGACAGCCATTCATCTCTCGCATCCCTCCCCGCAAAGCGGGGAGGGTGGTTTCGAGTGAAGCGAGTAGCCGGGTGAGGAGTACCCTCCTGCCCGGCCCCCACTCAGCGATAAATCCGCCGCAGCTGCCGATCAGCGATCTTGATCGCGCCCTTGGCATCTTCGCGGCCGGTGCAATAGGCCGCGAACATGTCGAGCACGACGAAGTCGGCGATCGCGCTCGCCGCCTTCTCACCGACCGAGCCGAGGCCGCCCGCGGTGAGCGTGCGCTTTGCGACGTCGCGGAACGGCGTTGTCTTCGGATCGGCCGTCCACACCGGGTTTTTATCGTAGGCATTGAGGCAATGCGTGAGATAGCCCTTCGATGCCGTGAGCCATTTATTGAACTGATCGGCCTCCAACATGTAAGCCATCAGCGCCTTACAGGCCTGCGGATATTTGGTGTAGTTCATCGCCATCAGCGGGAACATCAGATGAAACTCGGTCGGCTTGCCGACCGGCCCGACCGGCCAATAGGCATGATCCATGTCTTCCGCGATCTGCTTTTTGCTTGGGTCGTTCTGCGCGGCGACGTAGATCGAGATGCCGTTATTAGTCCAGTGGATTTCGCCGCCAAGGAACGCCTTATTATTAGAGGCGTCGTTCCATGAAGCGGTTCCCGGTACGTAGTTTTCGTAAAGCGCCTTGGCGTAATTGAGCGCCTTTTCGGTTTCCGGCGAATTGATGATGACCTTGTCGTCCTTGTCGACAACGTTACCGCCGAAAGCCCATAGGCACCAGTATATCCACGCGTTGCCGTCTCCCGAAGCGTGACCGAGCGCCATGCCCCCGGGCGTCCCTTGCGCCTTCATCGCCTTCGCATAGGCGAGGAATTCGTCGGTCGTCGTCGGGAATTTCGAAAAACCAGCCTTCTTCGAGGCTTCGAGTCGATAGTTCAGCAGATTGCCCGCGTAGCAAACGGGAATCGCGATCCACTTGTTGCCGCTGCCCTTGCCGTAGGTGACCGCTGTCGGCACCCAACCGCCGTACTTTTTACCGAGATAGTCGGCTACATCGGTGACATCGAGACACTTCTGCGGAAAGAGATGCGGCAGTGAATAAAGTCCCCAGAACAGGTCAGGTCCGGCTCCGGTATTGGCGGCGACCGAAGCTTTCGGCTGCACGTCTTCGTAGGACTCGCGCGCGATCGTGACCTTCACACCGGTTGCTTTGGTGAACGAGTCCATCAACGCAACAAACGCGTCATCTTCCGATTGCACAAAATACTTCCAGCGCAGAATCGAAAGCTGCGCGCCCTTTTCCGGTTTCCACGGCGCGGACTGCGCCCAGGCTTTCGCCCATTCCAAAAAGGCGGGGCCGGTTAGCGCGCCGGCGGCCGCGGCCGCAGTGCCGCCTTTGATCAGGCAGCGGCGGGTAAAATCCTTCATGGCGTTACTCCTCCTTGGTTTTATACGTTCGGTGTTATGTGTTCAGTCTCTTCCCCGTCGGCGCGTCAAACAGATGAACGAGCCTCGGATCTGGCTTTAGCCGGATCTTGTCGCCCGGCTTGAAATTGTGCCGCTCCCGGAAGACCGCCGTCACGTCCTGTCCGCCGATCTTCGCAAAAACCTGAATCTCCGACCCTGTCGGCTCGACCACGACCACTTCGCCGGGCGCGCCGTCGTCGGAAAGCGTGAAATGTTCCGGTCGTACGCCATAGATTGCGGGCTGCCCGCTTGCGTTCGCGGGTCTTCCCGGAAGCGGAAGCTCGACCCCGCCCGTGGTTTCGAACGCAGCCTTCCCGTTCATGGCGATCCTGCCGTTGAAAAAGTTCATCGCAGGCGAACCGATGAAGCCCGCCACGAACAGGTTGGCCGGCCGGTCGTAAAGCTCGAGCGGCGAGCCGATCTGCTCGACAATGCCGTCGTGCATGACGACGATTTTGTCGGCCATCGTCATCGCCTCGATCTGGTCGTGCGTGACATAGACCGTGGTGGTTTTCAGCCGCTGGTGCAGTTCCTTGATTTCGGTGCGCATTTGCACGCGCAATTTCGCGTCGAGATTCGACAACGGTTCGTCGAACAGAAAGACTTGCGGATCGCGCACGATTGCCCGGCCCATGGCTACGCGCTGGCGCTGGCCGCCGGAAAGCTGGCGGGGATAGCGTCCCAGCAATGGCTCGAGTCCGAGGATCGCCGCCGCGCGCTGCACGCGATCGTCGATCTCTTTTTTCGGCGCCTTCTTGAGCTTCATGGAAAACGCCATGTTGTCCGCGACCGTCATGTGCGGATAAAGCGCATAATTCTGGAACACCATCGCGACGTCGCGCGCCTTCGGCGGCAGTTTGTTGACGACGCGGTTGCCGATGATGATTTCGCCGCTGGTGATGTTCTCAAGGCCGGCGATCATGCGGAGAAGCGTCGATTTCCCGCAGCCGGAAGGACCCACCAGCACGACAAACTGGCCGTCTTCAATACTGACATTCACACCATGAAGAACTTCAACGGCGCCAAAAGCCTTACGCGCTTCTCGAATTTCGACTGACGCCATCCACTCTGTCTCCCCGGCATTTCCTCTGGCCGGTCGTTTTAGCGGTGACCGGCTCTTGTTTTTGGCGTGTTCAGGACTGCATATTGGGATGGAGCTTGAGGCCGATCAAGCACCAAACCTTCCCCCTTTCGTCAGATTTACCGCATTGCAAGGAAAATCAGCATGATCGCGACAGAACGCCCCGATCTCTTGCTCACGGGAAAGATGGTTCCCGTTGTCGAGGAAGGGGTGGATAAGCTTTTTACCGTCCATCGCCTCGCAAACGCGAAAGACCGCAACGCTTTTCTCGCGGAGGTATCGCCGCGCATCCGCGCCATCGCGACCGGAGGTCAATTTCCCGTGACCGCCGCGATCATGGAAAAGATGCCGAAGCTCGAGATCGTCGCCAATTTCGGCGTCGGCTACGATTCGGTGGACGCGAAGTGGGCGGGCGCGCATGGAATTGTCGTCACAAACACCCCCGATGTCTTGAACGACGAAGTCGCCGATACCACCATCGCACTCTTGTTGAACACGCTGCGCGAACTTCCTCAGGCTGAAAAATATCTGCGTGCGGGCAAATGGCGCGAAAAACCCTATCCGCTCACGAACACGCTGCGCGATCGCACGATCGGCATCGTCGGCATGGGCCGGATCGGGAAAGTGATCGCGAAACGCCTCGAGGGTTTCGATCGCCCCATCGTCTATCACAGCCGAAAGCCGGCGGCGGGCGTTCCTTACAAGCACTATCCCGATCTTGTCGCGATGGCGAAGGATGTGGATGTGCTGATCGCGATTGTCCCCGGCGGTCCCGCCACCAAAAATATGATCAACGCCGATGTGTTGAAAGCACTCGGCCCGAATGGCGTTCTGATCAATGTCGCGCGCGGTTCCGTTGTGGACGAGCCCGCGCTGATCGAGGCGCTCAAGAACAAAACCATTCTCGCGGCGGGACTGGACGTCTTCGCGGAAGAACCAAAAGTGCCGCAAGCGCTCATCGACATGGAGAACGTGGTGCTCTTGCCGCATGTCGCCTCGGCGACACATTGGACGCGCCGCGCCATGGGTCAGCTCGTGGTGGACAATCTCGCGGCATGGGCCGCGGGAAAAGACCCGATCACACCCGTTGTCGAAACACCGTGGCCGCCGAAGAAAAAATAGTTGCAGCCGTCATGACGCCGGCGCACATGGCTTGAACAAGTCACGCGTGCTAGCATTCGCCAAACCCGTTGAGGCCATCATGAATCGTCTCGCGTGCCTGCTCGCCTTCGCTTTCACATTTGCAGTTCCTGTGATGGCGCAGGCGCCGGACACGGAGCCGGCGCGTCCGGCGATTCCCGATGCGAAGCAGCTCGCGGCGAACTATCAGTTGCAAAGCGCGCTTGGCGATCGTAAATGCCCCATTACACTCGAAGCTAAAGCTGTGGCGGCGGGTTACGCGCTCGCTTTTGATCGCTCGGAATGCACGCCACTCTTCCGGTTCCTAAACGATACCGCTGCATGGCTGCCGGGCATCGCGGGCTCGATCCGTTTCGTTAACGCCGCCAAACGCACCGTTTCGGAGTTCACGGAAGGGGTCGGGGGACAATATGAGGCGCTTCTCGAAGGCGACGGAGTTTATTTTCTGACCAACTTGCAATTCGTGCAACCGAACGACGTCCCGACCTTTTCCGATGCCGCGGGTGAATGGAATATTTCCCGCCCGAACGGACCGGCGATCTGCGCGCTCGCGCTCACGGATCAGGCTGCGGGCGACGACATGTTCAAGGTCGTGGTGAAACCGGGCTGCGATCCGACCCTCGCTCGTTTCGGCCCGGTGAAATGGTATCTGGACCGAGGGGATATCATCCTTCTGTCCGCGAAAGACGAGCGCATACGCTTCGGCCGCCAGCCGGAAGGCAACTGGACAAAAATTCCGGAACAGCCGCGGCCGCTGTCGCTTTCACGTCCGAACTAGCCGTCCCGCCAGCGTCCCGGCGTCATTCCGGTCACGCGCTTGAACGCACGATTGAACGCCGCCTCGGATTCGTAGCCGATGTCGGCAGCGATCGAGGCGAGACCATCGTTGCTGTTGCGAATTCTCTCCGCGGCAAGCTGCATTCTCCAGCCTGTCACATATTCGATCGGCGCCTGCCCTAACACGGCATTGAACCTCTCCGTGAGCACGGTGCGCGAGGTGCCGGCCTCGCGGGCGAGGCTTTCCACCGTCCAGCGGCGCGCCGGATCGCGGTGCACGAGCTGCAGGGCGCGACCCACGACCGGATCGTTAAGCGCCGCGAACCAGCCTCTCTCACCGGCTGGAAGCCGCTCGGCGTAACGGCGCAGCACCTCCACGAACAGCAGCTCCATCAACCGGCCGAGCATGAGTTCGGTCCCGGGTACGGCAGCGTCCGTCAAGGTCAGAATCTCTCTCACCGTCGAGGCGAGTAGCGCTTCAACCTTGTCGTCGCTTGTTCGATCCACCATCAAAGTGGGCAACGAGCGGAATACCGGCGTGAACAGAAACTCAGAGGATTCGATAAAGCCGCACACAAGGCGGGTCTCGGAACCCCCACCGCCGTGAGTGATGTTCCACACACCCTTCATACGACTCGCACGCATCAAGTCGGGAGCGAACGCCATCTCCGAAAATTCGCCATTCCAGAACTTGTGCGCGTCCGCGAACGGCAGCAACAGAATATCGCCAGCCGAAACCTTTTTTCGCTCGCCGGTTGCTGCCTCGATTGTGCATTCCCCGGCCGCGACCAGATGAAAGATGCTAATGTGGCGGAGATGCGCGAGCGGTGTGTTTTCGTCGTATTGCTTCGGACTGAGAACGCCAAACGGGGCCGAAAAACTCGCGTTCAAAAACACCGATCCCGTGAGCCGCAGCGAACGCAGCATTTCCGCCAATACATCGTAGGCCGCCGCGCTTTTCGGCGTCTCTGCAAATGAAAGCGGCGTCCCGATCATTGAGAGAACCGACCTCCGGTCATATTCACGCGCTCAATCCGGCAGCGGAAACACCGGCCGCCGGCACACACGAAACGAGAAAGGCGTTAGGAAGCGCCAACGCTCCAATGGTGCCTTAAAACGAGGAGATGTCGAGATGAATGTGCAAGCAGCAAATCCCATAAATATCGATTACGCCATGATTAAGGGCCGCCAGCAGGCGGCCTGGAGCTCCGGCAACTACGCCGTTGTCGGCAGCACATTGCAGATTGTCGGCGAAAACCTGTGCGAAGCGGTCGATCTTCGCAGCAACCACCGCGTCCTTGATGTCGCCGCCGGAAACGGCAACGCGACTCTCGCGGCGGCGCGGCGTTTCGCCGCCGTCACATCCACCGACTATGTCGGCGCGCTTCTCGATCAGGGCCGCACGCGCGCCGAGGCCGAGAATTGGCCGGTCATCTTTCAACAAGCGGACGCGGAAAATCTTCCGTTTCCCGACGGAAGCTTCGATGTGGTGCTTTCGACCTTCGGTGTGATGTTCACGCCAGATCAGGCGAAAGCCGCGAAGGAACTGCTGCGCGTTTGCCGCGTCGGCGGCAAGATCGGCCTCGCCAACTGGACACCCGAAGGCTTCATCGGAAGATTGTTCAAGATCATCGGGAAATATGTCCCGCCCGCGCCGGGCTTGAGCTCGCCGGCGCTGTGGGGACAGCGCGCTCATCTGGAAGTTTTGTTCGGCAAGAACGTCTCGATCGCAGCGGCATCGCGGCATTTCGTCTTCCGCTACAAATCGCCGGCGCATTGGGTCGACTTCTTCCGCACCTATTACGGACCCGTGCTGAAGGCTTTTGCGGCTGTCGACGCCACGAAGCAAAAGTCGCTGGAAACCGAGATCCTCGCGCTGATCGGCGAGTTCAATACCGCCAAGGACGGCACGCTGGTGGTTCCGAGCGAATATCTCGAAGTCGTTGTTACCAAATCGCGCTAAACGACAACAAAGCGGCGAGCGCGGCGGATTTCCGTCGCGCTCCTGCTCAGATCAGACGCATGCCTTTGAGGCTCGTATGACCGTCCTTGCCGACGATGATGTGATCGTGAATTTCGATCCCGAGCGGCCGCGCGACATCGATGATCGCCTTCGTCATCTGAATATCGGCGCGCGACGGCGTCGGATCGCCCGACGGATGATTGTGGACAAGAATGACGGCGGTCGCCGAAAGTTCCAAAGCCCGCTTCACGATCTCGCGCGGATAAACCGGCGTGTGATCGACGGTTCCGGTTTGCTGCACCTCATCGGTGATCAGCTGATTACGCTTGTCGAGAAACAGAATCCGGAACTGTTCCTTGTCGGCGAAGGCCATGGCGGCGCGGCAATATTCCAGCACCGAATTCCATGAAGAAAGCACCGGCCGCTCGCGCACCTTGTCGCGCGCGAAATGGCGCGTCGCCGCTTCGATCAGCTTGAGCTCGGTAATCACCGCTTCGCCCGCGCCGTCCACTTCCGCGATGCGCGCGGGCGGCGCGGATACGACTTCCGCGAAGGAGCCGAATTTCGCGATCAGCGCTTTCGCGAGCGGCTTCACGTCGCGCCGCGGCAGCGCGCGAAACAGGATCAATTCGAGAAGTTCGTAATCCGCGAGCGCGTCGCTCCCCGATTCGCGGAATCGCGAACGCAGGCGGTCGCGGTGTCCATGATAGTGCGGCTCGTCAAGTCCTGGACTTTTCTTTGTGCCGCCCATGGCCGCTTCAGTGGTGATAGGGCGGCTGATGAAGCCCCTTCGGCGAAAGCGTAAAGATCTCGACGCCGGTTTCCGTGACGCCGACCGTGTGCTCGAATTGCGCCGACAGCGAACGGTCGCGCGTCACCGCGGTCCAGCCGTCGGAAAGAACCTTCACATGCGGGCGGCCGAGATTGATCATCGGCTCGACGGTGAAGAACATGCCGGGCTTCAGCACCGCGCCCTCTCCCGCTCGGCCGATATGCACTACGTTCGGCTCGTCATGAAAAAGCCGGCCGACGCCATGCCCGCAAAAATCGCGCACGACGCTCATGTGATTGGGTTCGACGACCGACTGAATCGCGGCGCCGATCGCCCCGATCGTGGAGCCGGGGCGGATCGTGTTGATGCCCGCCATCATCGCATCATAAGTCACCGCGACAAGCCGCTCTGCCCGGCGCGGCACTTCGCCCACGAGATACATGCGGCTCGAATCCCCGTGCCATCCGTCGAGCACAAGCGTCACGTCCACATTGACGATGTCGCCTTCCCGGAGCGGTTTGTCGTTCGGAATGCCGTGGCAGACGACATGATTGATCGAGGTGCAGACGGATTTGTTGTAGCCGCGATACATCAGCGTTGCCGGCAGCGCGCCGTGATCGAGCGCAAAGTTCAGCACGAAACGGTTGATCTCTTCGGTGGTGACGCCCGGTTTGACCAGGTCTACGAGCTCGTCGAGAGCCTCCGCGACCAGCCGGCCCGCGCGGCGCATACCGGCAAAGCCTTCGGGACCGTGCAGCTTGATCTGCCCGGTTTTGCGCAGGGGCGCGGTAGCGGCTTCAACATAGCTCATGGGGGAAACTCCGGTCCTTAATGTAAGGGATGGCACGAAAGGCGCAAGCTAGCCGAGCACCGGAATGGCCGAGCCAATTTCGATTCCATCGACGGAAATGCGGCAGGTTAGCGCGTAGGCCTCAACGCCTTCCGCAAGCGCGCGATCGAAGGCTTTTTTATAGGCAGGGTCGATGTCTTGCGCAAGCGATACGGATTTCGCTGAGCCGATTTGCACGAGAAACAGCAGTGCCGCACGCGCGCCCGTTTTCGTAGCGGCGGCAAGCTCATCGAGGTGTTTTGCGCCCCGCGCGGTGACCGCATCGGGAAATTCCGCCCGGCCCGGCGAGCGCATCATATGGACATTCTTAACTTCCAGATAACAGGACGAGAGCCCCTCGCCTTCGAGCAGGAAATCCACACGGCTGTTCTTGCCGTAGCGGACCTCTCGCCGAATCGTTGAATATTGTGCGAAGGGCGCGATCGCTTTGGCCGCGAGCGCCTCCGCGACAAGACCGTTCGGATGGGCGGTATTGACGCCCACAAGCTCAGGCCCCGCGCCGAAATCCGCCTCTACAAGCTCCCAGCTGTATGCGAGCTTGCGCTTCGGATTGTCCGATTTCGAAAGCCACACGCGCGACCCCGGCGTGTTGATGCCAAGCATCGCACCGGGATTGGCGACATGTGCGGTGATTTCACTGCCATCCGGCAGCACGACATCCGCAAGAAACCGCTTGTAGCGGCGGATCAGTCTCGCCGGAACAAGCGGAGTTGCAAAGCGCATCAGTTCACGATCTTGCCGCCGAGCTCGTCTTCGATATGGACACGGATGATGTCGTCGAACGTTTTTTCGACCTCGAAGCCCAGCTCGCGGGCGCGTTTCGCTTCCACTTCCTCCGCCCAGTCGGTGACGATGGCCGCAATCACCGGATCCGGCACCCGCTTGATGCGGGAAGCGACATTTTCGCCGGCGACACGTTTCAGCGCCTCGATCTGCTCCGCGACGGTCACCGAAACCGACGGCATGGCAAGATTCCGCCGCGGGCCGAGCTTCGCGCCATCGATGTTGGCGGCATGAATGAGAAAACCCACCGCCGAGCGCGGACTTGCGTGCCCGTGCCGGATTGTATCCGGCACCGGCAGGATCGCCTCCTGCCCCGCGAGCGGCTCGCGAATGATGCTCGAATAGAAGCCGGAAGCCGCCTTGTTCGGCTTGCCGGGCCGGACGCAAATCGTAGGAAGCCGAAGGCCGATGCCGTCGAAAAAACCGCGGCGCGTGTAATCCGCGAGCAGCAATTCGCCGATCGCCTTCTGTGTCCCGTAGGACGTGAGCGGCGTAAGATGAAAATCGTCCTTCACCGGCCCGTTGAACGGCGCGCCATAGACCGCGATCGAGCTCGTGAACACGACCCGCGGCATGTATTTCCGCGCCCGAATCGCATCGAACAGGAACCGCGTGCCGTCGAAGTTGATGCGGTAGCCCTTCTCGAAATCCGCTTCCGCCTCGCCCGAAACGATGGCGGCCAAATGAAAAATCACGTCAGGATTGTCGGCGACAAGCGCGCCTGCCTCGCCCGGCACGGAGAGATCGCCCGCACGCGTCTCGATCTCGAACGGTTTGTCGCGCGGCTCCTGTGGCTGAACAATGTCCTGAAGCGTCAGTTTTTCGATCGGCTGCCCGCGCAGCTTTCTCTCTTTAAGGAGCCTTTCGGTGAGCTTTCGCCCGATCATGCCGGCTGCGCCGATGATGAGAACGTGCATGAATCTTTCCCTTAGAAAGTGTCCAGATACCGCATTGCTGTCTTGTGTGCGCTGCGCACCAGCGTACTACTAGAATGAAGACGGAAAGGGAATAATCATTGCATCCGCCTGTTCTCAGACCAGGTCCGTCAAAAAAATTTCTGGGAGGAAAAAATGAAACTGACCGCGCGCTCAGCGCTCATTTTTGCTTTTTCCCTTGCCTTTCAACCAGCGGCATTCGCGCATACCCCCGAGCAACCTCCGCACCAGCTGTTTCAGGAAGGCGACCTCAAGCTCGAAAGCGGCGAGGTCATCAAGGATTTCGCAATTTCTTACGTAACACACGGGACGCTGAACGAGCAGAAAAGCAACGCGATCCTGATGACCTCCTCGATTGGAGGCAATCATCATCGCATTGATTTTCTCATCGGCCCTGGAAAAGCGCTGGACACGAACAAATACTTTATCATTGCCACCGATGCGATCGGCAACGGGCTTTCGACCTCGCCAAGCAACAGCAAGACCCAGCACGGAACGAAATTCCCGCATTTTACGATCCGCGACATGGTGGAATCGCAGTACCGCCTTGTGACCGAGAAATTCGGGATCAAGCATCTCTTCGCGGTTTCAGGTGCCTCCATGGGCGGCATGCAGACAATCCAATGGGGCGTGAGCCACCCGGAGATGATGGACGCGCTGATCGCGTTAACGCCAATGGCAAAAACGCCCGCGTGGTCGATCGCCGTTAATGAAGCGACACGCAAAGCCCTGACGGCCGACGCAGCCTATAACGAAGGGAATTACACATCACAACCGGAGAAAGAGTGGCGTGCCTGGGTCAATGTTTTGCTCACGCTCGCAACCCGCACCCCAGAAGGATTGAAAGAAGCCTACCCCAAGGGTCTCGACGTCATTCCATGGATTCAGAAATTCGAGGAAACTTGGCTGAAGGGAGGCTTCGATGCCAACAATTGGATCTGGCAGACTTGGGCGTACGATCGGCATGACGTCGGAACCACTCCAGGCTTCAACGGCGACACGATCGCTGCATTGAAGAGCATCAAGGCGGCCGCGATTCTGATGAATGCACCCGACGATCTTTACAATCCCACCATCGAAGCCGCGGAAGATTCGAAGAACATCCCCGGTGCGAAGTACATCGTGATTCCTTCTCTGCAAGGCCATTTCGCCGCTTCGCCCGCGAAAGCTGCCGATGTGGAATTCATGAACAAGAATATCACCGAATTTCTGGAGGAAGTAACAAAACGCAAAAGCACTCAAAAACAATAACGAACGTTTCTCTCGCTCAAATAAAAACTTAACGGAGGAAACTTAACGCCATGCCTACCGGTTGGTTGTCGCCAAGCATCGTTTGTTCCGCTTACAGGTGGACAAGCGCGATTACGTTCGCCCTGAGCCTTACAGGAATTGCCGCCGCGCAAAATATTACCAAGAATGACTTCCGGATCGATGCGCTCGATCCGGGCATCAAGATTTTCATGCGCGAGAAAATGGCGGAAGGGAACAAGACCTTTACCAACGAAAATATCGTTCTTTTTCTTCACGGCGCGACCAGCCCTTCGACCTGCGATTTCGATCTCGCCTACAAGGACTATTCATGGGCCGACTGGATGATAAAGCACGGTTATGTCGTCTACATGGGCGATTATCGCAATTATGGCGGCTCGACCCGCGAGAAGGCGATGGACGAGCCTGCCGCGAACAACAGGCCTGTTACCCGCTCCTATCTCGCGCTTCGCGACATCGAGGCGATGGTCAACCACATCAAGAAAACGCGAAACGTGCAAAAGGTCACGCTGATCGGCTGGTCATGGGGCGCGATGATGGCAGGTTATTACGCCTCGCTTCATAGCGAAAACGTGCAAAAACTCGTGCTGTACGCACCGCTTTATAATTTCAACGATCACACGAATTTAGGTCCGGGGAGCGGCTTGCAGAACAAGCGCAAGCCCTACGAATTCAACTTCGCGCTTGGCGCCTATCGTCTGACTACGGAAGCTGCGAATACCGCCCGCTGGAACGGCGAGATTCCCGTTGAGAACAAGAACGAATATCGCGATCCGGCGGTCCCGGTTGAATTCTGGAAGGAATGCCTTGCCACCGATCCAACTAGCAATACCCGTAACCCGCCAAGCCTTCGCGCCCCGAACGGCGTGCTTGAGGATTCATTCTATCAGGCGACCGGCCGGCCGCTCTGGAGCGCGGCGAATATTTACGCGCCTACACTCGTGATCGGCGGAAACTACGATACGTGGTCGTTCCAGGAGGACCGCGAAGGCCTGATGCGAGAGCTTGTGCATGCGCCGGTGAAGAAAAACGTGCTGATCACCGACGCCACACACTTCGTCCTCTTCGAGAAAAAACGGTCCGAATTCTTCGAGGAGATTTTGGAATTCCTCAAGAACTGATTGTTACAAGGCGAATCCGCCGTCGATGAGCTGGATCGTGCCGGTGGTGAATTTCGATTCGTCCGAGGCAAGATAAACTGCGAGGAAAGCGATCTCCTCGGCAGTCCCGAGGCGGCCCATCGGTTGCCGGTCGATGAAGGATTGCCGCGCCTCGGCTTCGGATTTCCCGGTGTTCTTCGCGAGCGTCGCAATCCGCTCGTCGAGCGACGGCGACTGCACCGTGCCCGGGCAGATCGCATTCGCACGGATGCCCTGCTTGATAAAATCGATCGCCACCGATTTTGTGAGCCCAATCACGGCTGCTTTCGACGCGCCGTAGACATAGCGGTTGGGCAGTCCGTTCACGGAGGACGCAATCGAGGAGATGTTGATGATCGAGCCGCCGCCTTTCTTCAGCATGCCGGGAAGGAAGGCGTGGATCGTGCGATGCATCGATTTCACGTTGAGATCGAAGGAAAAATCCCAATCCGCCTCGGATGTATCGAGGACGTTGCCGTGGTGGACGTAGCCCGCGCAATTCGCGAGCACGTCGAGCGCGGGAATGGCTTTCGCGAGCGCATCGACCTCCGCGGTGTTGCGCGCATCCAGCTTGCGGCAGTCGGCGGAAAGCCCCTTGAGCTTCGCGTCGTCGAGATCGGTCGCGACGACCTTCGCTCCTTCCCGGAGAAACGCTTCCGCGATCGCCCGGCCGATGCCTTGTCCCGCCGCGGTCACAAGGCAATGTTTTCCTTTCAGACGGTCTCCCACGGTGTCCTCTTATAATGGGTTGCGGATTTCCTCGAGCGAGCGGCGCTGGCGGCCGCTCGCGTCGAAATTCTTCGGATCCAGCCATTGCTCGAAGGCAGCCTTTGCGCGCGGCCATTCGGAATCGAGCATCGCGAACCAGGCGGTGTCGCGATTTCGCCCCTTGACGATCTTGTGCTGCCGGAAAATTCCTTCGAACGAGAAGCCAAATCGCTCCGCCGCGCGCCGCGAGCGTGCATTGAGCGCGTCGCATTTCCACTCATAACGCCGATAACCCAAAATCTCGAACACATAGCGCGCGAGCAGATATTGCGCCTCTGTCGCAAGCGGCGTCCGCTGCAGTCCGGGGCCATAAACAATGCTTCCGACCTCGATCACCCGGTCGGCGGGGCGAATTTCCATCAAGGACGCCCAGCCTTGCGGGCGTCCTTCCTGATCGCAGATCGAATAATAAATCTGGTTTTCGAGCGCGGCGATCTTGCCGAGAAAATTCGAGAAAGTGCCGGCATCCGGAAAAGGGCCGTAGAACATATACGTCCAGACACTGTCATCGTCGCTCAGAATTCGCCACAGCTCCGCGGCATGGCGGGAAGCATCAAGGCGCTCAACTTGCCCGAAACGCCCTTTCAGTACGACTGCACCCGGCATCGGCGCGGGTTTCGGATCGACCGGAAGCCCAACCGGCTGCGAAATTATTTGCTTAGCCTTCACTTCGCACGATCCGTATTGAAGAACTTGTTGAGCTCCGCGCCTGCCGCCGCATTCGCGAATTCGTCGAAACGGCCTTCTTCCACGATCTGCTTGACCGCGCGCTGGAACCCGCCCCACGCCGCGCGCGCGAGCGCCCCGCCGACACTGATCCGGCGTACGCCGAGCTGTTCTGCGTCTTTCACGGTAATTCCGATGGCGCCGCCGATCAAAAGATTAAACGACTTCGGCGCGACGGCTTTCACGACGGCTGCGATTTGTTCCTTCGTCCTGATGCCGGGAGAATACAAACAGTCCGCGCCAGCGTTCGAATAAGCCTTGAGCCGCGCGATGGTGTCGTCGAGATCGGGCACGCCGGCGAAAAAATTCTCTGCGCGTCCCACGAGGAGCGTATCGCCGCCCTTCTCGTCGATCGCCTTGCGCGCCGCTTTTAATCGCGCCACCGCGGTATCGAGATCGTAAAGCGGCTTGGCTTTGTCGCCGGTCGAATCCTCGATGGACAATCCGGCGACTCCCGTATCCACCGCAAGCTTCACGCTTTCGGCGACGCCCGCCGGATCGTGCGCGAAGCCGCTCTCGAAATCGGCGTTGATCGGAATATCCGTCGCCGCGACAAGTTCGGAAAGATGCGCAAGCACCATCTCACGCGTGACGTGATTGTCGGCAAACCCCTTCGACCACGCGAAGCCTGAAGAAGTGCTCGCGAGCGCCTTGAAGCCCATGCCCTGCAGCCAGCGCGCGCTGCCGATGTCCCACGGGTTCGGAATGACAAAGCAGCCGCTTTTGTGAAGCGCGTGAAACGTGACGCGCTTTTCGGAAATGCTCGGCATCAGTGATTGTCCCTTGGCGTTCCCGCCGTCTGCGCCACGCGCTGATATTTGACGGCGGGCTTCAGCACCATGCCCTCGTCGAACTGCTCGACGATGCCGCGCTGGATTTCCTGCCACGGCGTCTGGCTCGCGGGCGATTTGTAGCCGCCTGCTTTTGCCAACTCCGCGCGCCGCGCCGCCAGTTCCTCGGCAGAGATGAGGATATTGGCCTCGCCCTTTTTCAGGTCGATCCGCACCCGGTCGCCTGTTTTCAAAAGCGCAAGCCCGCCGCCCGCCGCCGCCTCGGGCGAGGCGTTCAGGATCGAAGGCGAGCCGGATGTGCCCGACTGACGTCCGTCGCCGATGCAGGGCAGCGACTTGATCCCGCGCTTAATGAGCGCCGCAGGCGGCTGCATATTCACGACCTCCGCCCCGCCCGGATAGCCGATCGGCCCGGTGCCCCGGATGAACAACATGCAGTGCTCGTCGATCTTGAGCGACGGATCGTCGATCCGATGGTGATAGTCCTCCGGCCCATCGAACACGATGGCGCGCCCTTCGAACGCTTCTGGGTCCTTCGGATTTGACAAATAGCGGTCGCGAAACTCCTTCGAGATCACGCTCGTTTTCATGATGGCGTTATCGAAGAGATTCCCCTTGAGCACGATGAAGCCCGCATCCTTCACCAGCGGCTTCTCATATTCGCGAATGACATCACGATCCCACGAGAACTGGCCTTTGCAATTCGCGCCAATGCTTTTTCCGTTCACGGTCTTCGCTTTTTCGTGAATTTTTCCGGCCTTGATGAGCTCGGCCACGACCGCCGGCACGCCGCCCGCGCGATGGAACTCCTCGCCGAGATATTTCCCGGCAGGCTGCATGTTTACCAAGAGCGGAATCCGATGGCCCACGCGCTGCCAGTCCTCGACCGTGAGCGGCACGCCGATGTGGCGCGCGATCGCGTTGATGTGGATCGGCGCGTTGGTGGAACCGCCAATCGCGGAGTTCACCACAATCGTATTCTCGAACGCCTCGCGCGTGAGAATATCGGAAGGCTTCAAATCCTCCTCCACCATCTCGACGATACGCTTTCCGGTTTCGTAAGCGATCTGCCCGCGCTCGCGATAGGGCGCCGGAATCGCCGCACAGCCCGGCAGCGACATGCCGAGCGCCTCCGCAAGCGCGTTCATGGTGGAAGCCGTGCCCATGGTGTTGCAGTGACCGGCGGACGGCGCGGAGGAAGCGACGAGCTTCAGAAAGCCGTCGTAATCGATCTCGCCGGCGGCGAGCATCTCGCGCGCTTTCCAGACGATCGTGCCCGAGCCCGTGCGCTCGCCCTGGAACCAGCCGTTCAGCATCGGCCCGCCGGAGAGAACGATCGCGGGCAGGTTCACGGTCGCCGCCGCCATGATGCAGGCGGGCGTCGTCTTGTCGCAGCCCGTGGTCAGCACCACGCCGTCGAGCGGATAGCCGTACAAAACTTCGACGAGGCCGAGATAAGCGAGGTTGCGGTCGAGCGCCGCCGTCGGGCGCTTGCCCGTTTCCTGGATCGGATGCGTCGGGAATTCGAACGCGACACCGCCTGCCTCGCGGATGCCCTCGCGCACGCGATGGGCGAGCTCTAGATGATGCCGGTTGCAAGGCGACAGATCCGAGCCCGTCTGCGCGATCCCGATGATCGGCTTTCCTGCGCGCAATTCGTCGAGTGTGAGCCCGAAATTGAGATAGCGCTCGAGGTAAAGCGCCGTCATGCCGGGATTATCGGGATTATCGAACCAGAGCTGGGAGCGCAGGCGGCGTTTCGTGCTTTTTCCGCTATTCAACATACCTGTCGTCTCCCTGGCGCATTTGATTTTGCACAATTCATGCGCCTAAAGTCACGGCGAAATCAACGGGCGTGAAAGGCCGAACGATGACGTTGCAAACTGTGGCTGCTTTTGACCGGATCGGCGAGGAAAATGCCTTTGCCGTGCTTGCCCGTGCAACCGAGCTCGCCTCGCAAGGCCGCGACATCATCAACCTCGGCATCGGCCAGCCCGACTTCCCGACGCCCAAACACATTGTCGAAGCTGCGATCAAGGCGCTCCGGGACGGCCATCACGGCTATACGCCTTCAGTCGGTATCAAGCCCCTGCGCGAAGCGGTTGCCGCCGACCTGCACAAGCGCTTCAAGATCGAGGTCTCGCCCGACCGCGTGATGATCGTGCCCGGCGGCAAGGTCACGATGTTCGAGACGATCCTGATGTTCGGCGAGGCCGGCGCGGACATTCTCTATCCCGATCCCGGCTTTCCCATCTACCGTTCGATGATCGAGTTCACCGGCGCGAAACCCATTCCGGTGCCGGTGCGCGAGGAAAACGGCTTTGCCTTCTCCGCCGAGGAAACGCTGAAACTCATCACGCCGAAGACGAGGCTCTTGATTCTGAATTCGCCCGCGAACCCCACCGGCGGCGTCACGCCGAAAGCCGAAGTCGATAAATTGATCGCTGGGCTGGAGAAGCATCCAAATGTCGCGATCATGTCCGACGAGATTTACGACCAGATGGTCTACGACGGCGAGAAGCATGTTTGTCTTCTCTCCTATCCGTCGATCCGCGACAGGCTCATTCTCCTGAACGGCTGGTCGAAAACCTACGCCATGACCGGCTGGCGCATGGGCTATTCGATCTGGCCCGACAAGCTTTATGAGTACGCGCGCAAGCTCGCGGTGAACAGCTATTCCTGCGTGAACGCGCCTTCGCAATACGCGGCGATCGCCGCACTCACCGGCCCGCAGGATGCGGTCGGCAAGATGGTCGCGGAGTTCGACAAGCGCCGAAAGATCGTCGTCGAAGGCCTGAACAAATTACCCGGTGTTTCCTGCGCGATACCGAAGGGTGCGTTCTACGCCTTCCCCAACATCAAGCAGACCGGGTGGAAGGCGAAGGCGCTTGCGTCCGCGCTCCTCGAAGATGCAGGCGTTGCTTTGATCGGAGGACCGGATTTCGGGATCCTGGGCGAAGGCTATATCCGCGTTTCCTACGCGAATTCGGCGGCGAATATCCAGAAAGCGCTCGGCCGCATGGGTGAATTCCTCGCGAGCCGCAAGGCGGCCTGAACTGTGAGGCATGCATGATCGTGGCCGTATTTCGGGCGCGCCGTACGCCAGAAGGATTAGGCGAAGAATATCAATATTGGTTTCGGCGCATGAGCGAGCTCGCGCGCGCAATGCCCGGCTATATCTCGCACAAAGGCTATGTTGCGGAGGACGGCGAGCGCCTCAGCTTCTTCGAATGGGAATCGGCTGAAGCATTGCTGGCATGGTCGACGCATCCCGAGCACATTTCGATCAAGAGACTGGGCCGGGAAAAATTCTACCTCGAATATCATTTGCAGGTCTGCGAAGTGGTCCGCGAATCGAAATTCGTGCGTGAAACTACAAGCCAAGATCAGAGTCGATAGATCCGTTCCGCATTGTCGTGAAACAGCTTGCGCTGCTCCGAAAGCGGCAGGTCGGCAACCGCCGCGCGAAAGCCGTCATAAATTTCCTCGAAGGTGCCGATGATGCTGTCGACCGGAAAGTTGCTCGCGAACATGCCGCGATCCGTGCCGAAAATTTTCACGAGATCGCGAATAATCGGGCCATTCGACTGCAGACTCCAGCGCTTTCCCGGCTCGCCGATGCCGGAAATCTTCACGGCGACGTTTGGATGATTCGCGGCTTTCTCCATCGCAGCACGCCAGCCACGCAAGCCTTCTTCACTGCGGTCGGAAGGAAGTCCCGCGTGAACGATAATGATCTGAGTTTTGGGGAAATCCCGCGCTAGATCGCACAACGCATCGACATCCCACCACGGCGATTGGATGTCGGCGGAAAATCCATGTTCCTCCAACAACGAATAGCCGTACTGCCACCGCGGATCGTCCATGGAACCCGGTGCCCCGCGTTTCGCCTCGCGCGGACTAGATGACGTTTTGGGAAAATTCCGGATGCCGCGTGCAAGCGGGCTCATCGCATGGCCTGCGAGGATTTCTTCAATATTTTCGCGATCGAGCGGCCCGTTCGCGACGAGCGCCGTCGGCAGATTGTGCGTCTTCGCGACCTCCGTCACCCAGCGCGTCTCGCGCACGGGATCGTTCGGATCGAACCAGGCTTCCTCATGCACGGTTTTCACGACGCGGTTCTCTCCCGCGTCGCGCCGGTAATCCGCCGGCATGTAATCGTGCTTAATGTAAGAATAATCGCCGTAGCGGAATTGAATCGGAATCGGGTCGCAAAGCCACGGATAATAATTATCTTTTAATTTCCAAAAGTGCTGATGCACGTCGATGATCGGAATCTCACGCTGCGCGCGAGCGATTTCTGGATCTAGCGGCATGGAAAAATTGACCTTGGAAATGATAAGTTCGTCATGATGGCACAGCGCTTTGCGATTTTCGACACTGCAATCGGCCCATGCGGCATCGTATGGAACGATTACGGGATCATCGGCGTGCAACTGCCGGAGGCAACCGAAGGCAGAACCCGCTCACGTATGCAAAAGCGCTTCCGCGGGGGGCGCGAAGCTTCGCCCTCTCCGGAGATCGCCGCAACAATCGGTAAAATCGTCGCACTTTTGAACGGCGAGGACGCCGATTTTTCGGATACAAAGCTCGACATCAAGGCGCTGCCGGAATTCAATCTCCGCGTTTACAGAATCACCTCCGCCATTCCCCGCGGCGCCGTCATGACTACGGCGAAATCGCCGCGAAGCTCGGCAAGGAACCCCAAGCGGCCCGCGACGTGGGCAAGGCGCTCGGGGAAAATCCGATTCCCTTGATCATCCCATGCCATCGTGTGCTCGCCGCAAACGGCAAGCCGGGCGGTTATTCCGGCAGCGGCGGCGTAAAGACAAAACTCCGGTTGCTCACGATCGAAGGCGCAAAGCTCTCGGACGAGCCTTTGTTGTTCGAAAAACTGCCACTCGCATCCCGCCCCCGGTAACATAAACGTTATCCGCACCGGGAATTTCGCCGCTAATCGCCGAGTCTCCGTAGCAAGGGCCCGCAGGGCTTTTTCATGGAGGCCGGTATGGCGAAACACGACGAAGACAGCGGTATCGACCGCAGGCATGCGCTGGAATGCATGATTTGGGCGGGTACGGGCGTCCTTTGGACGCTTTCAGGCGGCGTACCGAAATCCATCGGATTGGTAGGCGAAGCGGCTGCGGCCGAGTCCAAAGGCTTCTCGTTCCTGCAGATCAGCGACAGCCATATCGGTTTCAGCAAGCCCGCGAATCCGAACGCGCTCAGCACACTACAAGAGGCCATCGGCAAAGTGAAGGCGATAAAAGAGCGCCCCGCCTTCATGATTCACACCGGCGACATCACGCATCTCTCGAAGCCGGCCGAATTCGATGACGCTAACCAGGTTATTTCGGAAGCGGGCCTCGACGTCCGCTATGTGCCCGGCGAGCACGACATCATCGATGAAGGCCGCGGCAAGGCTTATCTCGACCGCTACGGCAAAGGCACAAAAGGCGACGGCTGGTACAGCTTCGACGATCACGGTGTACATTTCATCGGCCTTGTGAACGTCGTCGATCTCAAAGGCGGCGGCCTCGGCAATCTTGGCGAAGCGCAACTGACGTGGCTTGCGGACGACCTCCGCGGGAAACCGAACAGCACGCCGATCGTCGTTTTCGCGCATATTCCCCTCTGGGTGGTCTATCCCGAATGGGGCTGGGGTACGCAAGACGGAACGCGCGCGCTCGAACTCCTGAAACCCTTCGGCTCCGTCACCGTGTTGAACGGGCACATTCACCAGATCATCCAGAAGGTCGAAGGTAACATGACCTTCCACACCGCGAGATCGACGGCGTTCCCGCAACCCGCGCCGGGCAGCGCGCCCTCGCCCGGGCCGATGCTGGTTCCCGCCGAGAAACTTCGCAGCGTGCTCGGACTCACCAGCGTCAAGATCGAGCAAGGCAAAAAGCAACTCGCCATCATCGACTCGACTTTGGCGGGTTGAGCCAAGAATCTGGAGAATGAAAATGAAGGCGATCTTCACGCGGCGCGATTTCGCGCGGCTTTCTCTCGCGTCGCTCGTTCTCGCCGCGGCAGTCTTTCAATCGCGCGCGAGGGCTGCGGGCAAGGCGGATGTCAAAATCGACAATTTTGCCTTCGCGCCCGAAGCACTGACGGTTCATGTCGGCACAACGGTTACGTGGACAAACCGTGACGATATTCCGCACTCGATCGTAGAGAGCAATGGTCTGTTCCATTCGCAGGCCTTCGATACCAACGGCTCCTACTCATATACCTTCAGCAAGACCGGCACTTACGACTACGTCTGCGGGCTGCACCCGCATATGAAAGGTAAAATCATCGTGATGCCGTGACGGTAATTTTGACCTCGTCTGCTTTTTCCGTCATGCAGCTTGGCGCTGCACCTCAACGGACGCGCGGCAATGGCTTGCCGCGCGTTACCGTTGAAACGGTTGGCGTGAAAGCAACGTCGGAAATCGCCGTGGACGAGGCGGAAAGACGCCGGCTCTTTAACGAAGTGTTCTTGCCGCATCTTGCGCAAGCTTATCGGCTCGCGCGCTGGCTCGCGGGAAACGGCGCCGACGCAGAAGATATCGTGCAAGAGGCCTCGCTTCGCGCCTATCGCGGAATTCAGAGTTTTGGTGGCATCAATGCACGCGCCTGGACACTGACGATCACGCGCAACACGGCCTATAGCTGGCTCTTGAAGAACCGTCCGGCGGCGGTGGTTTTCACCGAGGATCTCGACCACAACGAAAAGGCTCGGCTCGAGAGTCCTCAGGAAAACGATCACGAAATATCGACCCCGGAAACGGTGCTATTGTCTCGCACCGATACCGAGACAGTTCGCGCCGCGATCGACGCTCTCCCTCCTCCGTTCAAGGAGGTGATCGTGCTGCGCGAAATGCAGGATCTGAGTTACCGGGAAATCGCCGAAATCATAGGCGCACCCGTCGGTACAGTGATGTCGCGGCTTTCCCGCGCGAGAGAAATTCTCTCGCAAGCGATCAGGGGCTCGATATGATGTCGCCCATTCGCGACGAGGACCGTCTGCTTCTGCAGGCCCACGCCGACGGAGAGCTGGATCCCGCGTCGGTGTCGGGACTGGAACGGCGGCTCGCATCGGAGCCCGAACTGCGGGCGCAATACGAGGCAATCTTGTCGCTGCGGCGGCTGATCCGCTCGATTCCCGATGACGATGTGCCATTAGAACGGCTGCGTGCGAAAGTAACTTCCGCGATTGATCGGCCAATTCCGGAGCGAGCTAGTCCCGCGCGCAAAAACTCCTGGTGCGCGCTTGCCGCGGCGGCGCTGGTTGGCGCTGTACTTTCCGGCACCGGGACCTTCATCGGATTGCAACAACAGACGAACCGCCAGGAGATCGAAACTTTTGTGGTGTCGAACCACATTCGCAGCCTGCTCGCGGAAAAGCCGTTCGATGTCGCCTCCTCCGATCGCCACACGATCAAGCCCTGGTTTACAACGAAGCTGCCCGAATCTCCGCCCGTGGTCGATCTCGGCGGCAGCGGATTTACCCTTGTGGGCGCGCGAATTGACGTTGTCGCCGGCGATCCGGTCGCCTCGGTCGTTTATCGCCGTGGGCGGCATACGATCAGTCTAACGACCTTGCTGGGCCTGCGCGAGGTTCCAGGCGGCAGCATCTCCGGCTACCACGTCAAAACCTGGCGCGACGCGCATTTCACTTATGTCGCCGTGTCGGATTTGCCCGACGAAACGCTGGACGATTTCAAGCGGGCATTTACTGCGCTAGCGACGAACTGAGGCTCACCTTAAACACAGTCTGCGCCGCGACCCGTGAAAAGCAAAAGCCCCGGACGTATTGTCCGGGGCTTGAATTTGATCCTCTTTGGCTGCCGCGGGATATATGCTGGTTGCTGGTGTAGAGTTCGGTAAGCTACCTTGGATGACGCGTGCCGAAACAATCGCAAGTGTTGCGCCGGCGCGCGATGCCATGTTGTCGCAATAGTCAACAGGGAGGAGGTACATCATGAATTACAAGCTGCAGATCGTACTGGCGGCCGTTGCTGGCACCGCACTAGGTGCAGCTGGCTCTTGTATTGAGGCACTGCACGCCCAAGCCAAGCCAAAGGCCTACCAAATCACCGAACTCGAAGTGATCGATGCCTCAGCCCTGAAGGTCTTTGGGCCGCTCGTTGCGAATGCGCAGAAGACGGCTGGCGGCCGCAATTTGCGCACCACTGTCGGAAGGATTGTTGGGGTCGTGGGCGAGGCGCCGAAGCATATCGCCATTACCGAATGGGACAGCCTAGACCAAGCGGTGGCATTTCTCAATGGGAAAGCTGAGAAGGATCTTTTGCCACAGCGTGACAAGGCAATAAAAATAATTCGGCAGTACGTCGTCGAAGCCGCGAACTAGGTTGTCTTCGGCGGCAAGCGACCGCGCCCGCAACGTCCCGTCGCTCCTGCAACGGGCCGCGCAACGCCAGCTTGTGGCCCAAGGCAGGCATCATCAAGGTTAAGCGCTGGCCCACACCAGGGCAGCCGGCACAGGAACGCGCCAGCGATCTCCATGGGCAAAGCGCTTCTGCACTGCCTCGGCCATGGCTCGTCGTATTGCAGTGAGGTTTGGCGGAGGCTGACCGGCAAGAACCATTGCTGCCCTGACAGTGCCCTTCTCGTAGATTTCGGACAGAGCCTGTGGGCTATCGAGGTCCCACACGCAATCAACAATCGCTAGTTCGACATTGTGAAAGCCAGCTTCGCCTAGCAGCTTCTCGGCAATTTCCCTTTTGGCAAATTGGTGAAAGTCCGGTCCCGGAGGGGCGGACACTTGGGGGTTACCATGACTTCTGATGGCGCCATAAACAATTTCAAAGCATGGGGAGACATCAGGGCCACACCATACCGTCATTGCAAATCGCCCCCCATGACGAAGGACGCGCAGTGCTTCAGATAACGCACGCGGCTGATCGGGCACATGGCACACGCCCAAATTAGAAACAACGATATCAAATTCACCGTTGGCGAAAGGCAATTCTTGCGCATCGGCCGCGATAAACGTCGCGTTCGGTACGCGACGATTTGCAAACGACAGCATCGCGGGAGAAAAATCAACGCCGGTCACATCGCAGCCCCGGCGAGCAAGGGCCTCGGAGGCATTGCCTTGGCCGCAACAAAGATCGAGCGCCTTCATTTGCGGCCCCGCATTGACGGCATCCAACAGGCTACCGATCGCCTGGTCGGAAGCAGAAGCAAACAATTCAACGTAGCCACAAGCGCGCCGGGGATCGGCCCAGCCTGCTCGCTCAAGGTCTCGAAATGCTTTGAAGTCGGCCACCATTTGCGTTCCCCAACAAGGAGGATACCGATACATAAAGCCAAGTCGCCAGTGTCAATCTGCTTGTGGGGACGAGTCGGGAGAACAGATACTCCGAAAATTCTTGAACAGGGTTGCGAAACTTCCAGTTTCACTGGAACCGCGGTCGCAATTTTATGTCAATGACGGTTTCGATTTCAGCGGTGGCGACATACCGAAAATGAGAAGGCCGCCCACATGGAGCGGCCCTCGAAAACGCCGAAATTTCCGGCGTTAATTTGGTTGCGGGGGTAGGATTTGAACCTACGACCTTCAGGTTATGAGCCTGACGAGCTACCGGGCTGCTCCACCCCGCGATAACCGATTTATCCGAACACGAAACTTGGCACCCTGGCCCAACGGCCGGGACCGCCTTGTCCCGTGACAAATCTGTGCGAGCGCGGCGTATGTAGCAATTGTGAACGCGCTTGGGAAGGCGGGAAGACAAGATTTATCGCGTGGTTGCAAGAATCCTGCTATTCGCAGCGGCTGTTTTCCTCTCCGAGCAACCATCCGATGGCCTCCCCTCCCCAGCCGAAGCCGCTCCGCACTTTGTCGGTCATCGACGGCGCGGTGTTTCTGATCGGGGTCGTGGTCGGTATCGGCATCTTCAAGACTCCGTCGCTGGTCGCCGCGAACGTACCGAACGAAGCGGCATTCTACGGCGTATGGCTGCTCGGCGGCTGCGGGATGCTCGTCGGAGCGCTTTGCTACGCGGAACTCGGCAGCGCGCATCCCGACGCAGGCGGCGAGTATCGATTTCTCACACTCGCTTACGGCAAACCCGCCGGGCTCTTGTTTGCCTGGGCGCGCGGCACCGTGATCCAGACCGGTGCGATTGCCGCCGTTGCCTTTGTCTACGGTGAATATGCGTCCGTGATCCTGCCGCTCGGCGCATACAGCACGGCGATTCACGCGGCAAGCGCCGTGGCCGCACTGACGGCGCTCAATCTCATCGGCACACCGCAAACCGTCTGGACGCAATGGGGGCTCACGTCGCTCACGATCGCGACCAAGTTCGTTCTAATCGTATCGGGCGCGCTCGTCGCGCCGGCCGCTTCCGAACTCGCGGCGCAGCCGAACTTCTCCGGCTCCGTCGGTCTTGCAACGGTTTTCGTCTTATTGACCTATGGCGGCTGGAATGAAGCAGCCTATCTCGGCGGGGAGCTGAAGGACGCGCGGCACAATATGGTGCGCACATTGCTGATCGGCACCGCTGCGGTCATCGCGCTCTACCTCGCGGTCAATTACGCCTACCTGCACTCGCTCGGACTGTCCGGATTGCGCATTAGCCAGGCGATCGCAAGCGACGTCATGCGGCGTTTCCTTGGCGATATTGGCGCGACGGCGCTTTCCGCGATGATCTGCGTCTGCGCGCTTTCGACGCTAAGCGTCACGATTTTTACCGGCGCGCGTACTTATTACGCCGTCGGCCGGGACTTCACGTTTATCCGCCAGCTTGGCGTATGGGAATCGCACGGCGACAACCCGAAAAACGCGCTTCTCCTGCAATGCGTGATCGCACTCTCGCTCATTCTCTTCGGCGGATTCTCGCGCGAAGGGTTCGAGGCGATGGTTGCTTATACCGCGCCGGTATTCTGGTTTTTCCTGCTCCTGGTCGCGATCTCGGTGATGATCTTCAGGAAACGCGGTGGCGTGCTTCCTTATCGTATGCCCTTTTATCCGCTGCCGCCGATTTTGCTCGTCTGCGCTTCTGTCTGGATGATCTGGTCGAGTCTTGCATATGCCGGCACCGGCGCCCTGATCGGCGTCGGGATCTTGCTGCTCGGCACACCGCTTCTGTGGCTGAGCCGCAAAAGTTAATTACTGGCACCCTTTACGTTATTCTTGACCGCCATCATCAAGTTCGACTCGTTCGGGCGGTGGCGATATCCGACGCCGAAATCGAGCTTCGGCGCTTTCGCAAACATTTCCTTCAGCTTCGGCTGATAGGTGTTCGGGAAAATTCCCAGCGGATAGAGATAATTTCCGAACGGATAAAACGTCCAATCGCCCTTGAAGGCGCGGAGCGGAATGCCGGAGTCGTCCTGCACGACCGTGCGGCTGTGCTGGACAATAAAATCACGGATCGTGTCGAAGTTGTAGCCGTGCATCAGATACGAAGCGCTCTTCAGAAACGAATCCCCCGGTGCGAGCTTCTCGCAAAATTGCAGGAAGCCGGTGGTCTTGACGCCCGGATCGGAAAGATCGGTGCTGAAATAGTAAAGTGTACGTTTTGTACCGTCCGCATCCGCAAACTCGATTTTGGCCCCGCTGCCGATATGCCCGCTCGCACGGCCGCGGCGCGCTTCGTTTACCGGCTTGATCGTCCCGTCCTTTTCGAGATTGAAGATCGTCACCTCGCGAATTTCTTTTCCGGCACGCGCGAGAAACACATACAAAATCGGCAAAGTGCCGGAGAGCTGGCCTTCGTGCAGCTGCTCCTTCATGTGCCGCGTGATGAAAAAGCTGATGTTAAGCACGGTATTCATTGACGCACGCAAACTCGGAAGCGAATAGCGCGTGCGTTCGCTGAACTCCGGAATCGAGCCCACCGACTCGAGTCCGGCAAGCACATAGGTCTTCGCCTTCGGGAAGAAAGCTTGCGCATAAAGCAAATCCGGACCGCTGAACATATAATAGAGTGTGTCCTGCGGATTCTTGATGTTCGCCTCTGACCAGGCACGCACCTTGGAAAGTTGACTCTCGTCGAGTTTTTTCCATGCCGCATCGAAATACTGCGCGTGCTGCTTCCATGCCGGATCGCTCATGTACCTCGCGAGCGGCGAGCTGCTCGAAACCGGCATACCGGCAAGGAGCCGCGCGACGTCATTCGCATTCGTATTCGCATTTTCCGCGTTCGCAGAATGAAGTCCAAGGACAGCGAAGCAGATAGCGAAAAGAGCAATCTTGATTCCGCGCAGCATGCTTCGGTCCTTTTTCCTTTGCTGGGCCTCGACTGGCCCGTAATTGCCACATTTGCCTTAAGATTCCCGGCGGTTCCGGCGCATTCGATACCACGATATCGTCGTCTTTGAACTTTACCGTTTAGTCATATTGATTGGGTTGATTCAACGTGTGGGGAGTCTTCCCGCGAGAATTGGGAAGGTCGGAAGAGGGTGGAGCATTGCAAGTCGACTGGCGGCCGCTAGCCACAGCCACGCTTTGCACGTTTATCTATTTGCAGCCTAGCGCCGGTATTGCGCAGGAAAGGGCATTCGCGTCTGTCGAAAGGCCGAATGACATCGTGACCGGCGCGATCGCGCGTTCGAATGCCGCGAATTTGGGCATCAAGCAATCGCGCACCGACGTTGTCGAATTTCTCGCCGGGCCCTTCCCCTATGACGGCAAAGTCCCGGGCACAGGGCGGCCTTTTATCGTCGATAAAGATGGAAAACGCCTGCACTATTCAGCGCGCGGCCGCGCCTTCAGCGAAAGCACTTTCGACGACCAGCGCACGCTGATGCACATTCCGCAGGGTTTCAACATCAAGAAGCCCGGCGTGATCGTCGTCTTCTTCCACGGTCACGGCGCGGAACTGAACCGCGACGTGTGGCGGCGCCAGCAGGTGCCGGCGCAAATCTCGAAGTCCTATTCCAACGCCGTGCTGCTCGCACCGCAGTTCGCGCTCGACGCCTCCGATTCCAGCGCCGGCAATTTTTGGCAGCCGAACGGATTCGCACGCTACTTGCGTGAGGCGGCCCGCAATCTCGCGAAGCTTTATGGCGATCCGCGCACCGAACAGATTTTCGCGAAAATGCCGGTCGTGATCGTGAGCTACAGCGGCGGCTACGGCCCGGCAGCGGCGGTGATCAAGAACGGCGGCATTGGCAAGCGCCTGCTTGGCATCGTCATGCTCGATTCGCTTTATGCCGAGCTTGACACCTTCGAGAATTGGATTTTGAGCAACCGTTCCGGTTTCTTCGTCAGCGCCTATCTCAGCTCCACGCGCAGGCAAAATCAGGAGCTCAAGGAGATGCTGCGCGAGAAGAATATCGGCGTGGCGGATTCTCTGAACGGCAAAATCAAGTCCGGCACGGTCGCCTTCATCGCCGGCAATCCGGAGGAAGAGCGGCATCGCGATTTCGTGACGCAAGCCTGGACCGATGGCCCGATCGCGGACGTTTTGAATCGCTTGCCGGAATATCGCCGTTAAAATTTCGGCGCGGAAAAACAAAAAGCCCGCCACGGAAATCCGTGGCGGGCTTTTTCGTATCGTGAAGTCGAGAAACTGTCCTCAGCAGGCCTGGCAGTGACCTACTCTCCCAAGTCTTAAGACTTAGTACCATCGGCGCAAAGGAGTTTAACGGCCGAGTTCGGAATGGGATCGGGTTCAGGCTCCTTGCAGAACCACCAGACCAGCGAAGGACAGCTTGAAGCAAGCGCGTGCGAAGCAAGCGTCCCCGCGCAGGCGGGGACCTCGTTCCACAAATTTGGTCTTTTCTGTCTTGATCGACGCTCACGCTTCACGCGTGGGCATTGACGACAAGAGCAATCAAGCCGATCGAGCGATTAGTACCGGTTAGCTGAACGCGTCACCGCGCTTACACTTCCGGCCTATCAACGTGGTGGTCTACCACGGCTCTCGGGGGAGAACTCGTTTTGAGGTGGGTTTCTCGCTTAGATGCTTTCAGCGATTATCCCGTCCGTACATAGCTATGCAGCACTGCCGCTGGCGCGACAACTGCTCCACCAGAGGTACGTCCATCCCGGTCCTCTCGTACTAGGGACAGATCCTCTCAAT
>JAJPHK010000061.1 GCA_021325315.1 Alphaproteobacteria bacterium | reverse complement strand
AAGCCCACGATGCTCGGCTGGTTCGTGGGACAGGTGATCAAGCAATCCGGCGGCAAGGCCAATCCGCAGGCCGTTAACGAACTCCTGAAGAAAAAGTTCGGCATTTGAGCGCTGTGCGGGACATCGCCGGTACGGAACAGCGGCAGAGCCGTGCCAATTTCCTGCTTTCCGGCCCGGGCGTGCTCGTCTTCTGGCTCTGCTATGGCCTCATCCACGCAATTCTCCGCCTCAACATTTCGCGCACGCTTGCGATTGACGACGCGCGCGCGACCGAGCTCACGCAGAATCTCGCCCTCGGCTATCAGGCGCGACAGCCGCCGCTCTACGAATGGCTGCTGTGGAGCTCGCAGCAGGTTTTCGGCACCGGGATCGAGAGCGATCTGTTCGTCCGCTATCTCCTGATCGCAGGGATCGGCGTTTCCTGCTTCGGCGCGGCGCGCGCGGCGATCAAGGACGATCGCTGGGCGGCGGCCGCTTCGCTATCGCTCGCCTTCAGCTATCCGGTCGGCTGGACCTTTCATGAGTGGGCGACGCAGACGATCCTCCTGTGCATCGGTTGCTTCGCAACGCTGCATGCCGCGCTGAACTGGATCGAGGCGCCGTCATTGCGCGCCGCGTTCTGGCTTGGCGCGGCGATCGGTCTAGGCCTCCTTTCCAAGTTCAGCTTCCCCCTTTTTCTTGGCGGCCTGCTGATCGCATGCCTTACGCTGCCCGAAGCGCGGCAGAAGCTTGCGGACAAGCGGCTTTTCATTTCGGCAGCCGTCGCGCTCCTGATGCTCTTGCCGTACATCGTTTGGCTCTGGCAGGTCCATGGCGACGTCGCGCATGCGATCGGGCGTACGATGATTCCGCAGCCGAAGCCGTATCTTTCGCGCGTGATGACCGGCCTCGCGCATCTTGCAAAATCGATTCCGCTCTTTCTCCTGCCGTGGATCGCGCTTGTCGCGTTGCTTGCGCCTTCCGCCTTCGGATTCACGAAGGGAACGGTAGCCCCGCCGCGGCTCGCCGAACGGCTTGTACTCCGCACGATGGTTGCGGCCGCACTTCTCGCCACGATCGGGATCGTCGCGATCGGAGCCACGAATATTGCCGAGCGTTACATGCACCCGATCCTGATCGTCGCGCCCGTTTATGTATTCGCTCGCATCGCCCGCTACTATACGAGCCGGGCGTCGATGCGCCCTTTCGTGCGGCTTACGCTCGGAGTCGCGCTCGCGATCGCCGTCGTGCGCGTGATCGCGGTGGCCGACAATGGCTTCACAAGGCGCGCGGACCGTCTGTCGCAAATCCCGTTCCCGGAACTCGCCGAGCGGCTCGCAAGAGAAGGGATCACGCGCGGCACTGCGCTCACGCTCGATGTACGCGAAGCGGGCAATCTGCGCGCCTTCCTTCCAGAGTTGCGCGTGATCGGCCGGGATTCATTTCGGGTGGAGCGTCCGCCGAAAACTGCCGGCAGCGGGGACTCGTGCGTGCTGGTCTATCGAAGCGGGCAGGCGGACCTGCAGGAGATCGCCGGATACAATCCGCTCGCGACGGAGCGTCTCGAAATTTCCGGCGCGCCGTCGCGTCTCGGCGCGCCGCGCCGGGAAACCTGGTTCATGGCGAAGCTCGATCCGAATTCAGCCGTTTGTGACTGATGACGCTTTGCCGCGAAGGGAGAATTCGATAGTAGATAAACAGTCAGAATCGTCCTTGCGTCTTTCTTTCCCGTCAAATCAGGAATCGTCCATGGCTACCCGTTTCAAGTTGTACGGCCACCAGCGCTCGGGCCCGACCTACAAAGTCGCGCTTGCACTCTCGCTGTTCGGCGAGCCGTTCGAATACGAGCACGTCGATCTGCCGAAGGGGGCGCAGAAGGAGCCTGCTTATCTTGTGAAGAACCGCTTCGGGCAGGTGCCGTGCCTCTATGACGGCACGCATCATTTCTGCCAGTCGGCGTCGATCCTGCAATATCTCGCGGAGACGCTGAAGAAATTCGACGGCAGGAACCCGGAAGAGCATGCGCGCATCCGGGAGTGGATGTTTTGGGATTTCGACCGGCTTGCGCCGGGTATTTATCGCTCGCGCGCCTTCGCGCTCGGCTTCCGCAAAGGAGAACCCGCCGTCGTCGATAATTACAAGGCGGAAGGCGAGGCGGGACTTAAAGTGCTCGAAGATCACCTTTCCAAGCACGCCTGGTTGGTCGGCAATAAGCCGACCATCGCCGATATCGACATTTACGGCGTGATTTTTCATGCGGCGGCGGGCGGCTTCGATCTCGCGCGTTTTTCGAAAATTTCCGATTGGAAGCGCAGGATCGAATCGCTGCCGGGCTATGCCACGCCCGAGGAATTGTGCCCGGCGGGAACGAAGGCCGCCTGATACCCGTATTTACGCCACGAAGCGGCCAACTTCCGCCAGTTGACGAGTTGCAGCGAACCGACGATTTTGGTTCGCCGTCCGTCACCATTGAGCGCATATGGCATTCTTTTCGCGTTTTTTCGCCGCAGCCGTCTTTCTTGGCGCGATCACCGGCTGCAGCACGGTGCTCGACGACTACACGGCTTCGGCGCCGATCGCGTCCGATGTCCAGCAGGGACGCGGACATGTCTATCTGATCCGCGGATTGATCGGCGAAGTGTTCTCTCGCGGCCTGGATACGCTTGCCGACAAACTCAGGCTCGCGGGCGTGCCTGCGAGCGTGCATTCTTCCTACAGCGTCGGCGGCCTCGCGGAAGACGTTATCCAGAATTATCGGCGGGAGCCGGGACCGATCATCCTGATCGGGCATTCCACCGGCGCGGACGCCGCGATCAGCATCGCGCAGCGATTGCGGGAGGCGAATATCCCGGTCGGCATCGTATTCGGGTTCGACCCGACGCCGATTGCGAGCCCCGTGCCGGACAATGTCGAGCTGTTCATCAATCTGTTTCAGAAAACAAACCCGATCGGCGGTGGCGTCGTGAAATCCGGCGGCGGCTTCAAGGGCCGGCTCATCAATGTCGACCTGCGCGAGCATAGTGAGATCATCCATATCACGCTCGACAAGTCTCCGAAGATTCATAACGCAGTCGTGGCGGAGATCCTCGCTTTTGTGTCCGCCGAGCATCAGCAGCCCGGCTATACGGTCGCACAGCTCGGTAACGGGCAGCCCGCGCCGCCGCAGCGTTTTATCCGGCCCTATTTTCTGGCCTACGTCGTTCCGCCCAGCGCGCCCATCGAAATCTGGGACAGCGGCATTCAGATCGCGGTGCAGCCCGGAGAAAATCTGCACATGATCGCTGATAACTATCGCGTTCCGGTATGGCTGCTCGCGCAGGTGAACCGGCTCGATCCAAACCGCGGCCTCGCACCGGGGACTGCGCTGATTGTTCCGCAGCATATGTACGGCAACCAAAACAGCGGCGCGGGCATTTCGTCCTTCGCGCGCTAACGCGGGCGCGCATAACGGCCATGCCGCATGCGCGGTTGTTGCCGGGAGGAAGGAGGTCTACAGCATTGGCCGAAATTTTCGAGGTTCGGCCATGGCAAAGAAAAAGCGCGCCGCGAAAGCAGCGAAAAAATCCACGAAGAAATCCGTCCAATCCGCGAAGCGCAAGTCCGTGCTGGCGCCGATCGAACTTTATTTCTGGCCGACGCCGAACGGCTTCAAGATCACCGTCATGCTCGAAGAATGCGGGCTGCCCTATGTGATCAAGCCGGTGAATATCGGCCGCGGCGACCAATTCAAGCCGGAGTTCCTCGCGATCTCTCCGAACAATCGCATGCCCGCGATCATCGATCCGAATGGCCCGGGCGGAAAACCGATCTCGGTGTTCGAATCAGGCGCGATCCTGCAATATCTCGGCCGCAAAACCGGAAAGTTTTATCCCGCCGACGAACGCAAGCGCACGGCAGTGGAGGAGTGGCTGTTCTGGCAGGTTGGCGGCGTAGGGCCGATGGCGGGGCAGGCGCATCATTTCCGCAGCTACGCGCCCGAGAAAATCCCCTATGCGATCGAGCGCTACACGCGGGAGGTCGGCCGGCTTTACGGCATCATCGACAAGCGGGTGGAGAAGCGCGATTTTCTCGCAGGCGAATATTCCATCGCCGACATGGCGGTCTATCCCTGGGCGAAGCTCTGGGAGCGGCAGGGACAGGACATCAACGCGCTTCCGAATTTCGCGCGCTGGCTGGAGCGGATAAAAGCGCGGCCTGCCGTCGCGCGCGGCATGGCGGTGCGGGTCGAGCAGCCTACGGTCGATCTCGCAAAAGACGAAGAGGCACGCCGGATCCTGTTCGGGATAGGGGCAAACAATTAGCGGCGCCGCTTTCTTCTCTGATCGTGAGCGATCGGTGAATAGCGATCGTTTCCGGTTTCTTTCCTTGCGCTGAAATCCGCCCTAAATGGAGCGATTTTCTCGCGAGAGGCGCCAAGGATAAAGAATCCGTTTCCTTCGCATTCAGAATCCGTTCAGCGCGATACTTAAGATCGTATTCAAATTGCCGGGACATTCTCGCGTACGAACGGCGGGGGGAAGCCGTTCGGAATTCGGGGAGTCGTCAAATGGCGTTCATGGAAATGGCGGCGCTGGAAAATGCCGCGACCGGGCAGGGGAATTCGTCCGGCGACGTATTCTTCATGCTCGGCGTGAAGGCGTCGGGGGAACTGTT
>JAJPHK010000014.1 GCA_021325315.1 Alphaproteobacteria bacterium | reverse complement strand
CGCAAGGAAATCGAGACGCTGTTTCAGGCGCAGGCCGAGAAATTCCTGCGCAATATGGACGTTGTCACCCGCGAGGAATTCGAGGCGGCCAAGGAAATGGCGGCGAAAGCCCGCGAGGAAAACGACAGGCTCGCCATCCGCATTGCCGAGCTTGAGAAAAAGCTCGCCGGCTCGCCAGGGCCGTCCAGCGGCGGGTAAGCGAGTTATCCCGTTAAAAATCCTGTCCGGTGTCCATCCCCTTGTGGAATCAAGGACACGCGCCGTTGCGGAGGGGGCGCGAATACGATTCCTTCGACATGCGGCGACCACGGACTGATTCGCGACACAAGTCGAACAATCATCCGCCAAAATCGCACCGCATGTCGGCGAAAGGCAGAGCATGTCAGTGATCGATCTTGAGTTGGAGTCCGAGGCGCGGCCGAACCCGGTCGACCTCGTCGAGCGCTTGGCCGCCGTGAATAACTGGTCGTTCGAGCGTTCCGCCGACGGCGAAATCACGCTGTCCATGAAAGGGCGCTGGACCGATTACCAGATCTCCTTCCAGTGGATGCCGGAGCTGGAGGCGCTGCACCTCGCCTGTGCCTTCGATCTCAAGGTACCGGAGAACCGCCGGGTCGAGGTGCTGAAGCTTCTTTCCATCGTCAACGAGCAGCTCTGGGTCGGGCATTTCGATCTCTGGTCGGAAGAAGGAATGGTCATGTACCGCCATGCGCTCCTGCTCGCGGGCGGTGCCGTCGCGAGCGGACGGCAGTGCGAGGCGCAGCTCGAGCGTGCGATCGACGCCGTCGAGCGCTACTATCCCGCCTTTCAGTTCGTCATCTGGGCCGGCCGGACCGCCCGTGAGGCGATCGACGCCGCCATGTTTGAGACCGCCGGCGAGGCCTGATCCTCGTGGCGGCGGATTCCTCGCTCCAGGGAAAAATTCTTCTCGTTGGCGCTGGCAAAATGGGCGGCGCACTCTTGGAAGGATGGCTCTCGCACGGCCTCAGCCCGGCCGACGTCGCGGTGATCGATCCGTCGCCGCCCGCGGAGATGGCGACGTTCCTGAAAGAGCAGAAAATCGAACGCATGCCGAAGCCCGGCGCTTTCCTGCCGGACGCGGTGGTGCTCGCGGTGAAGCCGCAGGTCGCGGGCGAGGCCGTGCCGAAGATCGCCGCCTTCCTGCGGCCGAGGACCGTCGTGATTTCCATCATGGCGGGCCGTACGCTCGCGTCCATCGAAAAGGACTTGCCGGCGGCGAGCCTCGTCGTGCGCGGCATGCCGAACACGCCTGCCTCGATCGGGCAGGGGATCACGGTGGCGGTCGCGAACCAATATGTCTGCGCGAACACAAAAGTGTTCGCCTCCGAGCTGCTCGGCGCGGTCGGCAGCGTCGAGTGGGTCGAGGACGAAAAGCTGATGGATGCGGTGACGGCCGTTTCGGGTTCGGGACCCGCTTACGTTTTCTTGCTTGCCGAGGAGCTTGCCAAGGCGGGCGCCGCGGCCGGCTTGCCCGCGGAGCTCGCCATGAAGCTCGCGCGCGAGACGGTTTCCGGCTCCGGCGAACTCTTGCGCCGCTCGCCGCTCGATCCCGCGAAGCTGCGCGAAAACGTGACCTCGCCCGGCGGAACCACGGCGGCGGCGCTCGAAATCCTCATGGGCAAGGAGGGGCTCGAGTCCTTGATGAAACGCGCGGTCGCCGCCGCGACGAAACGTTCGCGCGATCTCGCGTGTTGAATCCGCGCCTTTCCACTGCCATATGACCATCCTAGGATGGTGGAAAACGCCGGGAGCACGCCATGGCCGAGAACAACAATCGCCGGAAAGTAATCGAGGCTTTTCTCTCTCTGCTTGCCGAAAAATCCTTCGAGAGGATCACCCTTGCCGATGTCGCCCAACGGGCGGGCGTGTCGCTCGCCGACATGCGCAAGGATTTTGGCTCCACCTTCGACATGGTCGCCGCCTTCGTACGCGACACCGATACGAAAGTGCTCGCCGGCGGCGACGTCGAGGACGCGCAGGCGACGCAGCGTGATCGCCTGTTCGACATCCTGATGCGCCGGTTCGAGATCCTGCGCCCGCACCGCGAAGCGGTGCGCTCGCTTGTCCGTTCCGCGCGGCGCGATGCGCGCTTTGCGTGGGGTATGAACAAGCTCGCCGTGCGTTCGCATCAATGGATGCTGTCGGCGGCCGGAATCGGCTCGTCCGGCCTGATCGGCGGCATGCGCGCGCAGGCGTCGGCCGTTTTGTTCACGCGGGTGATGCGCGTCTGGCTCGATGATGACGATCCGGGGCTTGCGCCTACGATGGCGGAGCTTGACCGGGAGCTGGCTGCCGGCGCCCGGCTCGCTACGCTGCTCGACGACGTTTGCCGCTTCGCGCCGCGCTGCCGCCGTGTGCGCCGGACGCGCGAAAGCCGCAGGCGTCCGCCGTCCGCGTCCGAACCCGAAACCATGCA
The DNA here is from genome assembly GCA_021325315.1 of Alphaproteobacteria bacterium. Taxonomy (GTDB): domain Bacteria; phylum Pseudomonadota; class Alphaproteobacteria; order Rhizobiales; family Xanthobacteraceae; genus Palsa-892. The sequence continues at coordinate 5,054 of JAJPHK010000014.1, read as the reverse complement.
GGCATAATCGCCATGACAGAAAAATTGGAGCCGGAAATCAAATTCGACGATTTCCGGAAAGTGGATGTGCGTGTCGGAACGATCGTCGAGGCGCAGCCTTTTCCCGAGGCGAAGAAGCCCGCGTTCAAGCTCGTGATCGACTTCGGCCCCGGGATCGGCCGCAAGAAGTCGTCCGCGCAGATCACCAAGCACTACAAGGCGGAAGAACTGGTCGGGCGGCAGGTCGCCGCCGTCGTCAATTTTCCGCCGCGGCAGATCGGGCCGTTCATGTCGGAAGTGCTGACGCTCGGCTTTCCGGACGAGAACGGCGCGGTGGTGCTGATTGTGCCGAGCTTCAAGGTGCCGAACGGCGGGCGGTTGTTTTGAACCGCCATGGCCGGGCTTGTCCCGGCGATCCCGACAATCAAGGTATTGCCTCCCCAAGCGGGATGTCCGGCACTTCAGGCGCGAAGACGGCGCTTTGCGCCTTTCAGCCAGGCATGACGATCCTAGACCGGCACCCGGATCGTCGCCCGCAAGCCGCCGAGCGGGCTTTCCGAGAGCGAAATGTCGCCGCCATGGGAGCCCGCGATGTCGCGCGCGATCGCGAGGCCTAGGCCCGTGCCGCCCTCGTTCTGGTTGCGCGCATCGTCGAGCCGCATGAACGGGCGGAAAACGTCCTCGCGCTTGTTCGCGGGGATGCCCGGGCCGTCGTCGTCGACCGTGACCGTGAGCCAGCGCGGCTCGCGCGTGCCGGAAATCTCGATCGTGTTCGCGTAACGCGCGGCGTTCGCGACGAGATTGCCGACACAGCGCTTGAAGGCGTCGGCGCGCAACTGGACGATCGGCGGGCCGGAGAAGGTTGCGCGTGCGCGCTTGCCGCGGCGCTCGGCGTTCGCCGCGAACTCGTTCAACATTTCCGAAACGTCCACCTGCGAAGGCTGTTCGCCCACGTCGCCGCGCGCGAACGCGAGATAGGCTTCGAGCATGCGTTGCATTTCCTCGACGTCGCGCCGGAGCGCGATGGTGTCGGGGTTGTCCTCGAGAATCGCGAGCTCGAGCTTGAAGCGGGTGAGAATCGTGCGGAGGTCGTGCGAGACGCCGGCGAGCATCGTCGTGCGCTGTTCGATCTGGCGCTCGATGCGGCGCTTCATTTCGAGGAACGCGAAAGCCGCCTGCCGCACTTCGATCGCGCCGCGCGGACGGAAATCCTTGATCTCGCGGCCCTTGCCGAAAGCGTTGGCGACTTCCGCGAGCTTCAAGATCGGTTTGATCTGGTTCCTGAGGAAGGCGACCGCGATGCCGATCAGCACCAGCGAGGTGCCGACCATCCAGAGAATGAAGATATGCGAGTTCGAGGCGTAGGCCTGATTGCGCGGCGCGAACACCTGCAGCGTCGTGTTTTCGAGCTGGATACGGATTTCGACCAGGTTGGAGTTGCCGACCGTGTCGATCCAGAACGGCCGCTTGATCTGCTTGCTGATCTCCTGCGACAGCACCTCGTCGAGAATGGAAAAGAACGGCTTCGGCGCGGGCGGCGGCAATTGCGTGCCCGGCAGGAAGTCGATGCGCAGATTCTGGCGCTCGCGCGCGATTTTCTGGATATCGGCGGCGTCCTGCGGATATTTCTCGTAGAGATCGATCAACGCCGCCACGTCCTGGGTCACCGTGGCCGAGAGGCGGCGCGTGACGAGATTGTAGTGGCGCTCCATGAAGACGAAGGCCACGACCGACTGCAAAATCACCATCGGCAGAACGATGATGAGGAGCGAGCGCGCATAAAGCCGCTTCGGCATGCGCGCGGTGGTCCAGACCCCAAGACGATTCCAGAGATCGGAGACGAGGCCGAAGGCGGAGCGGATACCGGCGATGCCCGTCTCGATCGTGGTCATGGCGAAACCACCAGCCTGTAGCCGCCGCCGCGCACGGTGCGGAGATAAATCGGATCGGTGGGGTTCGCCTCGATCTTGCGGCGGAGGCGGTTGATCTGCACGTCGACCGCGCGTTCGTTCACGTCGGCGCCAGGCGCGGCGAGCGCCTGGCGCGCGATCGTCTCGCCCGGTTTGGCGGCGAGGATGCGCAGCATCTCGCGCTCGCGGTCGGTGATGCGCACGGGCTTGTCGTCGCGCAGGAGCTCGCCGCTCTCGATGTGGAAGATAAAGTTGCCGAAGCGCACCGACTCGATCGCGAGCGGCTGCGGCGCCGCGGCGCGGCGAAGGATGTTGTTGATGCGCAGCAAAAGCTCGCGCGGGTCGAAAGGCTTCGTCAGATAATCGTCGACGCCGGTCTCGAGGCCGGTGATGCGGTCGTCGGTTTCCGCGCGCGCGGTCAGCATCAGGATCGGCACGTTCGAGTCGTTGCGGATCGAGCGCGCGAGATCGAGCCCGTTCTCGCCCGGCATCATGATGTCGAGAACGAGGAGATCGAAGGTCAGGCCCAGAAGCTTCGCGCGCGCGTCGGCGGCGTTGCCGGCGGTGGTGACGCGATAGCCGTTGTCGGAGAGATAGCGCGAGAGCAAATCGCGAATGCGCGCGTCGTCGTCGACCACCAGAAGATGCGGCGCGTCGTCCGGAAGGAGTTTTTTGGCGGGAGCCATCATCGCAGTCTCGCTCCTCAGCGCGGCCGGCCCTTCGTTCGCTGGTCGGCGCGCGCCATCAGCGCCTCCACTTCAGCACGCGCGGAGGGCTCGATCATGGCGAAGAGGAACCGGCAGGCTTCGGCGCGGGCGCCTTCGCCGCATTCGTTCAGCGCGCGCGCGAAGCGACGGGTCTGCAGGAGCGCGAGCTCGAGCGCGAGCGTTTCGCCCTTCGCGGTCGTGTACAAAAGGCGCTGGCGGCGGTCGGCGGGGCCCGCCCGCTGCACTACGTATCCGTTGTCGATCAGTTCGCGCAGCACGCGGCCGAGGCTCTGCTTGGTGATTTTCAGGACGTCGAGGAGGTCGGCGACCCGCATGCCCGGATGCCGGTGGACGAAGTGCAAAACGCGATGATGCGCGCGGCCGAAGCCGATGCGGGAGAGGATTTCGTCGGCGTCGCCGATGAAGTCGCGATAGGCAAAAAACAGAAGCTCGATCAGGTCGTAGGCAGGGCCCTCGGGGGAGCTCGCCTTGGCCTGCGAAAGCCGAGCAGATAGCGTCGAGACGTTTATGTCAGCCATATTGACGTATTTCTATTTGTTTGTTACAAAAGAGCTGTCGCTGGCGAAAGGATCATTCGCGGAACCCCCGGTTGGGCCGTTCGATCATTGCGCCAGGTGGTGAGACGCGCTCTCATTGCTCAAGACTATCGGGTTTATCGGTTAAGGCAAAACCCGAAAAAACGTCAGAATCTGGATGGATCGCCGGCCGCTGCCGGGGGTCTTTGGAGAGAAACGATGGCTGCTGCTGGTCTGCCCTTCGATAAACGTCCCGGTGTCATCTGGTACGACGGCAAGCTGGTGCCTTGGGAAGAGGCAAACCTGCATGTGCTGACGCACGGCCTGCACTATGCGAGCTGCGTGTTCGAAGGCGAACGCGCCTATGGCGGCGTGATCTTCCGGTCCACCGCGCATTCCGAGCGGCTGAAGCAGTCGGCCGTGCTTCTGGATTTCGAAATTCCCTATTCGGTCGCCGAGATCGACGCGGCGAAGCAGCTCGTGGTCGAAAAGAACGGCCAGAAGGACGCCTATGTCCGCCCGGTCGCCTGGCGCGGTTCGGAGATGATGGGCGTCTCGGCGCAGCACAACAAGATTCACCTCGCCATCGCGACCTGGGAATGGCCGAGCTATTTCGATCCGGCGCAGCGCCTGAAAGGCATCCGGCTCGATCTCGCCGATTATCGCCGTCCGGATCCCGCGACGATCCCCTGCAAGGCGAAAGCCGCCGGCCTCTACATGATCTGCACCATCTCCAAGCATCGCGCCGAGCGCAAAGGCTACGCCGACGCGATGATGCTCGACTGGCGCGGTCTCGTCGCCGAATGCACGGGCGCGAACCTGTTTTTCATCAAGGACGGCAAGATCCATACGCCGATGCCGGATTGCTTCCTCGACGGCATCACGCGCCAGACGGTGATCGAGCTCGCGAAAAAGCGCGGCTACGAAGTGATCGAGCGGCAGATCAAGCCGGAAGAACTCGACGGCTTCTCCGAATGCTTCATCACCGGCACCGCGGCCGAGGTCACGCCGGTTTCGGAGATCGCGAACTGGCGCTTCACGCCGGGCACGATCACGCAGCAGCTGATGGACGACTACACCGCGGCGGTGCAGCCGAAGAAACGCGCGGCGTAGTCTTTTCGCATTATTTACTCTTGTCATTGCCGGGCCGCAGCATCCCGTGAGCGAAGCGAACGGGTGATGCTGCGAGACCCGGCAATCCATGATGACCCTCCGATCGTGCTGATGGTCTTCATGGATTACCGGGACTCGTCCGCGCCAGCGGCTCGCTACGCTCGCCGGGCGCGACGGCCCGGTAATGACGTGAGAGATTATTCAGCCGCGTCCGGCTTCTTCGTCCAGCGCGCGGCGGCGGCGTTATCCTTGTCCTGCGCCTCGATCCAGTGTCCGCTGCCCTTGCCCTCGACCTTTTTCCAGAACGGCGCACGGGTTTTCAGATAATCCATCAGGAATTCGGCGGCGGCGAAGGCTGCCTGCCGGTGCGACGAGACCGTCGCGACGAACACGATCGTTTCGCCCGGCTCAATGCGTCCGGTGCGATGCACGATTCGCGCGCCCAGGATCGGCCAGCGCGATTTCGCTTCCGCGATGTGGCGCTCGATTTCGGCTTCGGCCATGCCGGGATAGTGCTCGAGAAACAGCGCCGAAATCGGCGCACCGTCCTCCTCGCCGCGGCAGATGCCGGAAAAGGTCACCAGCGCTCCGGCGTTCTGCAGGCGCGCGAGTTCGCCCGCTTCGGCGGCGGAATCGATGCTTTGCGTGGTGATGCGGACGGTCATGGGGGGATAATAGCCGCTGGATTAGTCATCTCGGAAGGGCGCGCCATTAGTCCGTCATGGCCGGGCTTGTCCCGGCCATCCACGCCTTGCTGGCCTCGAAGCAGATAAGGCGTGGATGCCCGGCATAAAGCCGGGCATGACGGG
>JAJPHK010000204.1 GCA_021325315.1 Alphaproteobacteria bacterium | reverse complement strand
TCGTATTGTTTTTGGGTAAGCATCGGTGGACTCGCTCGCCGGGAATCGAATGAAACAAAGCGCGAACACTTGTAGCCGTTCTGGTTGTGTTCCGCAAGGGTAAGGCCGAAATCCCACCCTGGAGCCTGTTTTCGCGATTCGCGTTTCCGCTTTCCTAAGGCCTGCCTAGTCCGCGAAGCGGAGGACGTCGCAGGCGGAGCCCTCGGGGGCAGCAGCCGCATGAGGCGGACGCACGATGAGGCCATCGGCGGCGTGGAGCACGGCCTGCATGGAAGAGTCCTGAAGCTTGAAAGGGGTTGCGACGAGCTGACCGTCGCCCCGCCGCGTGAATTTCGCGCGCAAGAAATCCTGCCGATGGTCGTTCGCGTCGACAGCGCGGCCCAGGATCGCGGATTCGGTTTGCGGCAGGGCGTCGCTGCGGCCCTGTAGCTTGCGAAGCAGCGGGACGAGGAACAGGAAAGCACAGACGAAAGCCGAAACCGGATTGCCGGGCAGGCCGATTACCCGCACATCGTCGGCAAGTCCCAACAGCATTGGCCGGCCGGGACGCATCGCCATGCGGTGAAACGCGATGTTGATGCCTTCCTGCGTGAGGGCCGGCGCGATCAAATCGTGGTCGCCGACAGAAGCGCCTCCGAGCGTCACCAAAACATCGATGTCGAGATTGCGCGCGGAGCGGATCGCGCCGCCGATTGCATCCAGGCGGTCGGGAACGATCCCGAGCGTGACCGGCTCGCCGCCTTCCTGCCGGATGAGGGCTGCGAGTGCGACCGGATTGGAGGCGACGATTTTGTCCGGCGCGTCGCCGCCGCCCGGTTCCACCAATTCGTCGCCGGTCGCGATGATCGCGACGCGCGGTTTCCGGGCGACCATGATTTTCGCGTGATCCATGGCCGCGGCGAGGCCGATGTCGCGGGCATTCAGGCGGCGGCCTGCTTCCAGCATCACTTGCCCCGCCTTGAAATCGAAGCCCTGACGGCGAACGAATTTTCCTTTCGGCGGCGTATTAATCGTGATCTCGTCGCCCTCCCGGCCGACGTTTTCCTGCGGTACGACCTGGTCGCCGCCCGGCGGCATGACGGCGCCGGTGAAGATGCGAACCGCTTCACCGGATTTCAGCATGCCCTGGAACGGCCGGCCGGCGGCGGATTCGCCCACGACCCGAAGGCGCGCGGGTACTTCCGTGATATCGGCGGCAAGAACCGCATAGCCGTCCATGGAGGAAAGATCGGCGGGAGGCTGAGTGCGGCGCGAGGCAAGCGTTGCGGCAAGTACGCGGCCGTGCGCGGCGTCGATCGGAACTTCCTCGGCGGCGAGGGGAGAGACGCCGTCCAGGACGCGAAGCAACGCCTCTTCGACAGAGATCAGCGGGGCGGCCATTGGCTTGTCATTTCGCGCGCCATTCGCCGGATGCGCCGCCGGATTTTTCGAGCAGCCGAATTCCCTCGATCCGCATGCCGCGCTCAGCCGCTTTCACCATGTCGTAAATCGTCAGGCACGCGACCGAGACGGCGGTCAGCGCCTCCATCTCGACGCCGGTCTGACCCGTGACCTTCACGGTCGCGCGGACGAGAAGGCCCGGCAGCTTCTTGTCGGGTTCGATCGCGATCTCGACCTTTGTGATCGGGAGCGGATGGCAGAGCGGGATCAGCTCGTGTGTTCGTTTCGCCGCCTGAATGCCGGCAATACGGGCGGTACCGAGCACGTCGCCCTTTTTTGCATTCCCGGAAAGCACGAGTTCCAGCGTTACGGGCGCCATCACGACCTTGCCCTCGGCAACGGCTACGCGTTCGGTCGCGGCCTTCGCGGAAACGTCCACCATCCGCGCTTCGCCTTTTTTATCGAGATGGGTGAGCGTTTTTTCGGCCATCGCTCTCTCAGGCGCTTTTTGTTCGTTTCGGCTTCTTTTCGCTTGCGAGCAGGATTCGGGTCGCAAGCGTCACGTCCGGCTCGCGCATCAGGCTTTCGCCCACAAGAAAAGCGCGCACACCAGCGGCGTTCATGCGCTCGATATCGGCGTGCGTGAAGATGCCGCTTTCGCTGACGAGGAGATGGCCCTTCGGCACCCGGGGGGCAAGGCGCTCGGTGGTGGCGAGAGTCGTCTCAAATGTGCGAAGATTGCGGTTGTTAATCCCGATAAGCTTGGCACCGAGCTTCAATGCGCGATCGAGCTCGATCTCGTCGTGCACTTCGACGAGCGCGTCCATGTTCCAATGCACCGCTGCACTGTAGATTTCGCGCGCCGCCTGATCGTTCACGGCGGCCATAATGATCAAAATGCAATCGGCACCGAGCGCACGGCTTTCGGCGACTTGGTAAGCCTCGAACATAAAGTCCTTGCGCAATACTGGAAGGGCGGTGGCCCCGCGTACAGCGGGGAGAAATTCCGGCGCACCTTGAAACGAAGGCTTGTCGGTGAGCACCGAAAGGCAGGTCGCGCCGCCGGCCGCGTATTCGCGGGCGAGCGAAGCGGGATCGAAGTCGGCGCGGATCAGTCCGCGTGAGGGGCTTGCCTTCTTGATTTCGGCGATCAACGCCGTATCGCCACGGGCGATTTTCGCCTCGAGTGCGGCAAGAAATCCGCGCGGCGGGGAAGCGGCCTCAGCCGCGGCTTCGACCTTGGCGAGCGGGTGCGCCTTCTTGGCGGCGGCGATCTCCTCGCGCTTATAGGCCTCGATCTTTTTGAGGATGTCGCTCATGCGTTCGAAACCTGAACAAGTTTTTCGAGCCGCGCCTTCGCCGCGCCGCTGTCGATGGATTGTGCGGCGAGTTTTGCGCCTTCGGCAAGCGTATTCGCTTTGCTGGCAACGACCAAAGATGCGGCAGCGTTGATCACGGCGATATCGCGATAAGGCCCCGGCTTGCCTTCAAGCACGGCGCGCAAGGCGGCTGCGTTATGAGCGCCGTCCGCACCCTTCAAGTCTTCAGGCTTCGAGCGCGAAAGCCCGGCGTCTTCCGGCTTCACTTCGAAGGTTTTGATCTTGCCGCCGTTCAGTTCGGCAACAAAGGTCGGGCCGGTCGTCGTGACTTCGTCGAGGCCGTCGGAGCCGTGGACGACCCATACACGTTCCGAGCCGAGCGTTTTCAGCACCTCGGCGACGGGTTCGATCCAATGTTTCGAGAAAACGCCCAGCATCTGACGCTTCACACTGGCCGGGTTGGAGAGAGGGCCGAGCAGATTGAAAATCGTACGCGTGCCAAGCTCAACGCGCGTCGGGCCGACATGTTTCATTGCCGGATGATGAACGGGTGCGAACATGAAACCGACCCCCGCTTCCTTGATGCACCGGGAGATGGCCGCGGGTTCGAGGTCGATTTTTACACCCAAGCCCATGAGGGCGTCCGCCGCACCCGATTTCGACGACAACGCGCGATTGCCGTGTTTTGCGACCGGCACACCCGCGCCCGCGACGATGAAGGCCGCGCAAGTCGAAATATTGTAAGTGCCCGCGCCGTCACCCCCTGTGCCTACGACATCGATGGCGTCGGCGGGCGCTTCGACCGTCAACATCTTTGCACGCATGGTCGCAACCGCGCCGGCGATTTCGTCGACCGTTTCGCCGCGCACGCGAAGCGCCATCAGGAGCCCGCCCATTTGCGCGGGCGTGGCCTCGCCGGACATCATCTTGTCGAAGGCATGCGCGGCTTCCTCGCGCGTGAGCGCGGCACCGGTCGCGGCCTTGCCGATCAGCGTACGAAAGCGTTCCATTGGATCACTTTCGCTTCTTCGCGTTCCACTGCGCTGCGAGGTCGAGGAAGTTCTTCAAAATGATCTGGCCATGCTCGGAGGCGATGCTCTCCGGATGAAACTGCACGCCGTGCACGGGATGCGTTTTATGCGAAAGCGCCATCACAATGCCGTCGGCGGTCTCCGCCGTGATCTCGAGATCTTTTGGCATCGTCTCGCGCTTCACCACAAGCGAATGATAACGCGTTGCTTCGAAAGTATCGTTGATGCCGTGGAGCACGCCTTTGCCGTTATGCTTGATCTTCGAGAGCTTCCCGTGCATTGGCCCTGCGCGCACAACGTCGCCGCCATAAGCGGCGCCGATTGTCTGATGGCCGAGACAGACGCCGAAGATCGGCGTGGTTGCGCCGAGGCGTTTCACGAGTTCGAGCGAAATTCCCGCGTCGTCCGGCGTGCCGGGACCGGGCGAGATCACGATCGCATCGGGGTTCCGCTTTTCAAGCTCGTCGACCGTAATCTGGTCGTTGCGGTGCACCTCCACCTCGGCCCCGAGCATGCCGAGGGCATGGACTAGATTCCAGGTGAAGCTGTCATAGTTATCGACGAGCGCTAGTTTCGGCATGACGGCGATCCTTCGGAGCCGGATAGGTGACCCGATAGGGCGGCTGCGTCAAGCTGGGATGAAACGCCAGCTTTGGGCAGGGCGGGTAGCCTCCATCGTTCCCGCACCCGCGCTTCTTAAGCGCGTCCGGGCATTCTTCCATCACAGCCCTCGTTTCCTTTCAAAGAAGCGAGGGGGCCGGAGCGCCGCT
>JAJPHK010000191.1 GCA_021325315.1 Alphaproteobacteria bacterium | reverse complement strand
GGGCTCGAGCCCTTGCGGATCTCGAAGTGAACCTGCGGCGACGCGACACCGCCGGTCTGCCCCGCCTTCGCGATCACCTGTCCGCGCTTCACGCTTTCGCCGCGATGCACGAGAATTTCCGAATTGTGCGCGTAGGCCGTGACGTAGCCGCCGGCGTGACGGATCAGCACGAGGTTGCCGTAGCCTTTCAGCTCGTTGCCGGCATAGGCAACGGTGCCGTCTTCCGACGCTTTCACCGCGGTATTTTCCGGCACGGAAATATTGATGCCGTCGTTCTGCTGCCCGTTCGGCTTCGAACCGTAGCTCGAAATCACGCGGCCCTTCACCGGCCAGCGGAAAGAGGGCGTGCCGTTCGCCGCGGGTTTCGCGGCCTCGGCTTCAACCGGCGCGATCGGCTTCACGCTCGCGACGTTGTCGACGGGCGCGGCGTTCTCGGCAACCTTCTGCGGTGCGGCCGCTTCGGCACGATGCGCGGGCGTCGCCGCAACCGCCTGCCCCGGAATCGTCAGGCGCTGGCCGACACGAAGCGGCGTGGACGGATTGATGCCGCTCGCTTGCGCGATCTGGGTATGCGAAACGTGATAGCGCCGCGACAGCGAATAGAGCGTCTCGCCCGCTGCGACGACATGGGTCGAGCCGTGCGCCGGCGACATCTGGGCGGATTGCGTGCGCGCGGGAATGACGATGCGCGTGCCGGGACGGACGCGGTTCGCGTCGGCGAAATTGTTCTCGCGCAGGATCGCGGCGGTCGTAACGCCATAACGCTTCGCGAGCGTGTGAACCGTTTCGCCCTTTTTCAGCGTGACGGTGATTTTGCGGGAGCGTTCGATCGAGCCGGTCGTTTCGTTTATGGGTGTGTAGGCTGGCGCGGGCGCGGCCGGAACCGAGCGCGGCGGATAGCCCTGCTGCTGGTATTGCGGTTGCTGCTGTGGCTGGTATTGCGGCGCCGACCCGTAAGGCTGCGGCTGATACTGCGGCGTCGAGTTCTGGCCGTAGACCTTGGGGCCATACACCGGCGTACTGCCGTTATTGTAAGCGGGCTGGTCGAGCGGGCGGGATTCCACCTGGGCGACCGGCGCACCCGAGCGCGAGCCGGACGAATAGGTCACGTCGTTCGAACGATTCTGGTACGGATTGCCGTTCGCGTCGCCGTTGAAGCGCGTCACGTCGTTGCCGCAGGCGGCGAGCGCGAGGCCCGCGATACCGGCCGAAATCAGCCGGACAGAACGGAACGACGGCATAGAAAAAGCCGGAATACGCATACGCACACCCACCGCTACACGGAACGCGAGGGCGGATTAAACGCGGACGGGGTAAACAGGGACTTAAGAAAATATATGGCCGGGCGGAATTTTCGTGTTGCGCCCGTGGGATGGCCGAAACCGGCGTTAGGAACGCCCCGGAACCCCCGGAAGAAGCGGGACAAAACGGACGGCCATCAGGTCCTCGCGATCGAGCCCGCCGCCGGCGCGTTTCCGTACGCGGATGAGGCTCTGCACCTCGTTCGGCCCGCCGACCGGCAACACCATGATGCCGCCGGGGACAAGTTGAGCCGTCAGGGTATCGGGGATTTCGATGGCCGCCGCCGTCACCATGATCCGGTCGAAGAGCGCATAGTCCCCCGCCCCCTCCATGCCGTCGGCATGGATCACAGTGACGTTGCCGAAGCCGAGACGGCGCAATCGGGCGCGGGCGCTTTCGGCAAGATCGCGGTGGCGCTCGATCGTGAACACTTCGCGCGCGAGCACAGCCAGGATCGCGGCCTGATAGCCGGAGCCGGTGCCGATCTCGAGCACTTTATGCTCCGGCGAAACTTCCAGCGCCTCGGTCATCGCCGCGACCACGTAAGGCTGGCTGATGGTCTGGCCGCAGGCGATCGGCAATGCCTGATCGGAAAAAGCGAGCGGCTCCTGCAGGGGCTCGACGAATTCTTCGCGCGGCACGTGCGCGAACGCGTCGAGCACTTTTTCGTCCTTGATGCCCCGCCGTTTCAGGTCGCGAACGAATTCCGCTCGTTCCTGCTCGCGGTTCATTTTTTCGGCGCGGCGAAAACCTGCGCAAGCTCGGTCAGTAACGGCTCGTCGGTCATGTCGATCCGCAAGGGCGTGACCGAAATCCGTTTTTGCGCCACAGCCTGCATGTCAGTGCCGTTCGGGAGGTCGTATTGCTTGCGCGAAAATCCGATCCAGTAATACGGATTGTGCCTGCCGTCGAAACGCTGCTCGATGCGCAAGAGCTCCGGATCGCGCTTGCCCTGCGTCGTAATCGCGATGCCGACGACTTCCTCCGGTTTGCAGGCGGGGAAGTTCACGTTCACGAGCACGCCTTCCGGCATGCCGGTCTTGAGCAGCCGGCGGATCAGATTCGGCCCGTATTTTTCGGCGACCGAGTAACTCGGATTGTCGCGCGTCGCCGGCGTGTAGCATTGCGAGAGCGCAATCGACGGAATGCCGAGGATCGTTCCCTCCATCGCGCCCGCAACCGTGCCCGAATAGGTCACGTCTTCCGCGATGTTCTGTCCCTTGTTCACGCCGGAAAGCACGAGACCGATTTTCATGTCGGCGAGGATGTGGCGCACCGCCATGATCACGCAATCGGTGGGCGTGCCCTTCACCACGAAGCGCCGCTCGTCGATCTTGCGGAGCCGCAGCGGGTCGGAAAGCGAAAGCGAATGCGCGACGCCCGACTGGTCGAATTCCGGCGCAACCATCCAGACATCGTCGGAAAGTTCGCACGCGATGCGAATGCAAGCCTCGATGCCGGGGGAGTGAAAACCGTCGTCGTTGGTGACCAGAATACGCATTTATTTCGCTTTCTCGATCTTTTTCATGCCGCCCATATACGGCTGCAACGCTTCCGGCACCAGCACCGATCCGTCCGCCTGCTGATAATTTTCCAGAACCGCGATCAGCGCGCGCCCAACGGCGACGCCCGAGCCGTTCAGCGTATGAACATGGCGGACTTGTTTGGAATCTTTCGGGCGATAGCGCGCCTGCATGCGGCGTGCCTGGAACTCGCCGCAATTCGAGCAAGAGGAAATCTCGCGGAAGGTGTTTTCGCCCGGCAGCCACACTTCGATGTCGTAGGTCTTGCCGGCGGCGAAGCCCATGTCGCCGGTGCAGAGCGTAACGACGCGATAGTGCAGCCCGAGTTTTTTCAGGACCGCTTCGGCGGAAGCCAGCATGCGTTCGTGCTCGGCGTTCGATTGCTCCGGCGTCGTGATCGACACAAGCTC
>JAJPHK010000038.1 GCA_021325315.1 Alphaproteobacteria bacterium | reverse complement strand
TTCGCGCGCCTGCAGCATGTCGTAGACCGCCGGCAATTCCTCGAGATCGAGCTCAACGGAAGCAGCGATATCTTCCGCCTCCGCGCGCGTGCGGCCGACACACATCGCGACGAGCTCGCCGACTTGTCGCACCTTGTCGACGGCGAGTACCGGCTGCTCCGAAACCTTGAAACCCGGCAGGGCTGTCACCGCACGGATTGGTTTCACGCCGGTAAGATCGGCGGCCGTGAACACACGATCCTTGAATTGAGGCGGAATCGATATGCCGTGAATGCGTGCATGCGCGAGCGGACTGCGGACGAACGCGACATCCTGCATGCCGGCGAGTCGAATATCGGCGACAAATTCGCCGCGCCCGCGCATCAGGCGATCATCCTCTTTGCGCAAGAGCCGCGCGCCTACGCCCTGCTCAACCATGCCGCGCTCCTAAAGTCTTCCCGGCAACTCAGCTTATTTTTAGTATGATAGCAAGACTAGGCGCTCGATCAAAAGGTTTCGCGTCCGCCTGCACAAAATCCGCTCACGCGCGGCGGGATTTCCGCCGCGGGAGATCGACCTTCACGCCGTTCCTTCCCCGCTTCGGCAGAACCGGCTGCGGCCCGAGAAGGTCGATCTGCAATTTAATGCTCTCGCTGCGGTAAATGATGTCGCCGACATAAATCGCGATGCCGCCGTCGTCGATAACGACGCAATGCGCTTCGACAGTCGGCGCGCCGATCGGAATCTTCAACAAGTCCGCGACTTCGGGGTCGGCGCTGCCGATCACAAGCATCTGGTGCGCGTTGCGAAGCGTGATTTCCCGCATTTCGTCGATCGTAACGAGCGCCGCGGCGTTCTTGAAGCGATCGGGCTTCAGGTCAAAAACCTCCCGCGCAAGATGCACGTTCACAACCGAATACGGATCTTCATTCCGGTACTGAACGCTGCGCAGCTTCACATAGCTTGACGCAAGCTCGCCGTCGGAATCCGCGAGGTTCGGCTTCGAATCATAATCGATCGACAACCGACGCGGGACATTGCCTTTCAGGGATTCAATCAGGCTGTTCCAGTTGGTCGCGAGCTTAACCCAGTGGCGGTCCTGTGTTTTCCTGGAAACGAAGGTACCGAGCCCTTGCCGCGCTTGCAACAAACCCTCTTCGCGGAGAATGTCCACGGCTTGCCGCACAGTGACACGCGCGACTTCGAATTCCTGCTCAAGCTCTTCGAGCGTGGAAATCTTTTCGCCGGCCGCCCATTGGCCGGATTGAATCCGCGTTCGCAACACGGAAGCGACCTGAATGTACAGGGGGACCCTGCTTCGATCGTAAGCTTTAAGGAGCTTGGACACTATGACTACTCGTATCCGATATCGAAGAATGCGCGATCATAGCTTTCCGCAAGACCAAGGCAACGGAGCACCGAAAGACTTGGAGAAACGATCGCTGCTCTTCGAATGAGCTTCATGCGGTTGCGGTCTTGTGGCGTTTGTTGCGATCATCTTGCGACAAGCGCGATATTTGACCCGTCGCAGTGCTATCTTTAGCATCATAATATCAATTTGCGTAGGCGCCCGCTATGGCCGATTTTCGTATTCTCAACGCCGCGGACAGCGCGCTTATCGTCGAGTTCGGGTCGAAGATCGATCGCAAGATCAGCGAACGCATTCTCGCCCTTGCGGCAGCAGTCGAGAAAGCCCGCCTGCCCGGCGTGACCGAAGTCCTCCCCACGTTTCGCTCGCTCAGCGTGAATTACGATCCGCTGGTCACAACCGGCCGCGAGCTTGAACATCGCATCACGGGCTTCGTCAGCGATTCCGGCAAGGTATCCGGCAGCCGCCGGTTGTGGGACGTGCCGGCTTGCTACGATCCCGAATTCGCCCCCGATATCGAAGCGGTCGCGCGTGCGGCGGAACTCACGCCAGCGGAAGTCGTCACGCTGCACAGCGAGACTCAGTACCACGTCTATATGGTCGGCTTCGTCGCCGGCTTTCCCTATATGGGCGACTTGCCGGCCAAGCTTCGGTTGCCGCGCCGCGCCGACCCGCGGACGCGCGTTCCGCCCGGCTCGGTCGCAATCGCGACCAGTATGGCTGCCGTTTACCCATACGAAAGTCCCGGCGGCTGGCATCTGATCGGCACGACACCGATCCGGCTTTTCGATCCGGATTCCGAACGAGGCGCGCTGCTACGGCCGGGCGACGGCGTGAAGTTCAGGCCCGTTTCCAAGAGCGAGTTCGCGAAAATTCGGAAGGCGGTCGAGCAAAGAAATTATACGCCTGCCAGCAAGGAGATCGCCGTGTGAGCGCCTTGCTTAAAGTAGTCGCGCCCGGCTTTTTTACGACGGTCCAGGACAGCGGACGTCGCGGCTACCTGCACGCCGGCGTTCCGGTATCGGGCGCGCTCGACCGCGACGGATTTATGCTAGCGAATGCGCTCGTCGGAAACGATTTGAATGCCGCCAATCTCGAAATGATCGGCTCGGGCCCGGAATTCGAGGTGATGGCTTCTTCGGTGCGTATTGCCCTCGTCGGCGGGAACGGCACGATCGAAATCGCCAGCCGCGAGGAAGCGATCCGTTGCGATCGCAGCGTCCGGCTGACAAAGGGCGAAATTTTCCGCGCGCGTCTGAGCAGCGACTCGTTTTGCTCGTATCTTGCCGTCGAAGGCGGCTTCGATATTCCTCTCTGTCTCGGAAGCCGGTCGACCTATACGCGCGCGCCCGGCTTCGGAGGATTTTCGGGGCGGCAGCTTCGCGCGGGCGATATTCTCGAAGGACCGAATGAGGAAGCCGCTGCGCGCACCGAAGTCATGTTGAACGCGCCGCGCAAGCCGCGATTTGACCAGCCGATCCGCGTGGTGCTCGGCCCGCAGGACGACTATTTCACCAAGGAGGCCGTGCAGCAGTTCCTGTCCGCGACCTACAAGATCACGCCCGCCTCCGATCGCATCGGCTTTCGTCTCGAAGGCCCTCT
>JAJPHK010000002.1 GCA_021325315.1 Alphaproteobacteria bacterium | reverse complement strand
TTCGACGACGGCTGGCAGAGCCTCGAGGAGCTCCCGCCCTTCCAGACCCATGTCACCGAGGAAAGGGCGCGGCGGATCATTACGAGAAACGAATCCCCCGACATCGGCTTCGACCGTTCGATCAATCCCTATCGCGGCTGCGAGCACGGCTGCATCTACTGCTTCGCGCGGCCGACCCACGCCTATCAGGGTCTTTCGCCGGGGCTCGATTTCGAATCGAAGCTGTTCGTGAAGCCGGACGCGCCGGAACTGCTCAAGAAAGAACTGGCCGACCCGAAATACGCGCCGCGCATGATCGCGATGGGGACGAACACCGACCCCTATCAGCCGATCGAGAAGAAGTGGCGCGTCACGCGCGGCATTCTCGAAGTGCTGCGCGACTGCGGCCATCCGGTCGGGATCGTCACGAAGTCGGCGCTGATTACGCGCGACATCGACATCCTCGCCGACATGGCGAAGAAGAATCTGGCGAAGGTCGCGCTTTCGGTCACGACACTCGATCCGAAGCTTGCGCGCGTCATGGAGCCGCGCGCGGCGACGCCTTCGAAGCGGCTCGAAGCCCTGCGCGCGCTTTCGGAGGCGGGCATTCCCACCGCGGTGATGGTCGCGCCGATCGTGCCCGCGATCAACGATTCCGAAATCGAGCGCATCCTTGACGCGGCGAAAGCCGCGGGCGTCGAAGGCGCGGGCTATGTGATGTTGCGCATGCCCTACGAGATCAAGGACCTCTTCCGCGAATGGCTGCGCGAGCATTTCCCGGGGAAGGAAAAGCATGTGATCTCGCTCGTGCGCAGCTTGCACGGCGGCAAGGATTACGACGCCGAGTGGCACAAGCGGCAAAGCGGCGACGGCCCCTATGCCTGGTCGATCGGACGGCGCTTCGAACTCGCCTGCGAGCGGCTTGGCCTCAACCAGAAGCGCTCGCGGCTTACGGTCGCGCATTTCAAGCCGCCCGTGATCGAGCGGGCGCAGCTCGACCTGTTCGCGGCCTAGGATGAACGCCCCGCCGCTCCGCCTGACTCTCGTCACGCTCGGCGTCGCGGACGTGAAGCGCGCCGCGCGCTTTTACGCGGCGCTGGGCATGAAGCGCGGCATGAAGAAAGCGGAAGGCGTCGCCTTTTTCGAAGCGGGCGGCGCCGTACTCGCTGTATGTGGACGAAACAACCTCGCAAAGGACGCAGGTGTGGCGGATACGGCGCCGGGATTTTCCGGCGTGGCGCTCGCCTTCAATGTGGAGGACGAGCCGTCGGTCGAAAAAGTTCTGCAAGCCGCGGCCGCAGCCGGAGGAAAAATCGTGAAGCCGGCAAGCCGCGCGTTTTGGGGCGGCTACACCGGCTATTTCGCCGATACCGACGGACATTTGTGGGAGGTCGCGCACAACCCGGGCTTCCCGTTCGACGAACGCGGCCTGGTCAGACTCCCGGCTTGAAATGATGCGGCCCGCTCCTAAATCCAGTTTCGCCATGACCCGTCACCCCTGGTCATCCGCGCCTATGTAGTAGCCCCCGTTGTCACCGAGCGCGGGCCTCCGGCCAAAGCCGGAGGCGGCGGCCCTTTTCTTCCGTTGCAGTGATGGTCATTCCGGAAGCCCGAGCGAAGTCGGGCCTGCCCGACTTCGCCATTTAAAGCGCAAGTCGGCTAAAGCCGACTTGCGAAGCGGGGGCTGTCCGGAATCCATAATCGCCGGCGTCTCTGGATTCCGGGCTCGCCTGCTTCGCAGGCGCCCCGGAATGACACACCGGAAGAGCCAAATTCCGCAACGATTCATTAAGGTTAGCCTTTACCTCACCTTTACCCGAGAGGCCCTAGAACAGGCCCTGTCAGTTCCAGTTGCGTAGCGCGTATCGGGTATTGCGTATGAAGGTAATGCGTATCGGGGCGTCCCTAGGGGCGCCCCGTCTAGCCTCGAAGGCGGGACAAACCGACTTCCTCGACCGCGTCCTTGTCGGCGACTGCGTCGCCGAGCTTTCCAGGCTTCCGGCCGGTTCGGTGGACATGGTTTTCGCCGATCCGCCCTACAACCTCCAGCTCCAGAACGACCTGAAGCGCCCGGACGACTCCAAGGTCGACGCGGTCGACGACGACTGGGACAAGTTTTCGAGCTTTTCGGCCTATGACGAATTCACCCGCGCGTGGCTCTTGGCCGCGCGCCGCGCGATGAAGCCGAACGCGACGCTGTGGGTGATCGGCTCCTATCACAACATCTTCCGCGTCGGCACGATTTTGCAGGATCTCGGCTTCTGGATTCTGAACGACGTCATTTGGCGCAAGACCAATCCGATGCCGAATTTCCGCGGTCGGCGCTTCACCAACGCGCACGAAACGCTGATCTGGGCCGCGCGCGAGCAAAGCTCGAAATACACCTTCAATTACGACGCGCTCAAAGCCGGCAACGAAGACGTGCAGGTACGCTCCGACTGGACGATCCCGCTCTGCACCGGCGACGAACGACTCAAGGATTCAAGCGGCAAAAAAGTTCACCCGACGCAGAAGCCGGAAGCGCTGCTCGCGCGCGCGATCCTGTCTGCGTCGAGGACGGGGGACGTCGTGCTCGATCCGTTTTTCGGGTCGGGCACGACGGGTGCCGTCGCGAAACGTCTCGGCCGCCACTTCATCGGCATCGAGCGCGACAAGAATTACGCCGCCGCCGCGATGAAGCGCATTGACGCCGTTGAGCCTTTGGACGAAGCGACGCTCGTGCCGTTTATGAGCGCGCGCGAGGCGCCGCGCGTCGCGTTCTCCTCGCTCGTCGAGCGCGGACTCGTGAAAGCGGGCGCAACGGTCACCGACGCGAAGAAAAAAGTGCGCGCAGTGGTGCGGCCGGACGGCTCGCTCACGCTGAAATCCGAAAAAGGCGCGCCGTTCGTCGGCTCGATCCACAAGGTCGGCGCGATGGCGCAAGGGCTGGAGGCCTGCAACGGCTGGGACTTCTGGCACGTCGAGGACAAGAAAGGCCTGACGCCGATCGACGCGCTGCGCGCGGTCGTGCGCGCGGAGATGGCGGGCGCGGCCTAATCGCCCAGCGCGTGCGCGATCACTTTTCTCATTAAGGACGGCAGCGCCTCGCCCTCCAGTTTCGCGAGCTTCGCGAAGCGAGCGCCTTTCGGTGCAGGAGTATCGGCCGGTACTTCCGCGACATAGACCGAAAGCTCCAGCGGAAAATGCGTGAACACATGGCGCACATAACCGGGCTTGTGGTGCCAGCGTAACTGCCCCTCACCCTTCGCGCCGCTTCGCGTCGCTCTTCCCTCTCCCCGCAATTGCGGGGAGAGGGTGGCGAGCCCTGGCGAGCCGGGTGAGGGA
>JAJPHK010000138.1 GCA_021325315.1 Alphaproteobacteria bacterium | reverse complement strand
TTCGACGACGGCTGGCAGAGCCTCGAGGAGCTCCCGCCCTTCCAGACCCATGTCACCGAGGAAAGGGCGCGGCGGATCATTACGAGAAACGAATCCCCCGACATCGGTTTCGACCGCTCGATCAATCCTTATCGAGGCTGCGAGCATGGTTGCATCTACTGCTACGCGCGGCCGACCCACGCCTATCAGGGGCTTTCACCGGGGCTCGATTTCGAATCGAAGCTCTTCGTGAAGCCCGACGCGCCGGAGCTCCTCAAGAAGGAATTGGCCGATCCAAAATATACCCCGCGCATGATCGCGATGGGGACAAACACCGACCCCTACCAGCCGATCGAGAAAAAGTGGCGCGTCACCCGCGGCATCCTCGAGGTCCTGCGCGACTGCGGCCACCCGGTCGGGATCGTGACGAAGTCGGCGCTGATCATGCGAGACATCGACATCCTTGCCGACATGGCGAAGAAGAATCTCGCGAAGGTGGCGCTCTCCGTCACGACGCTCGACTCGAAGCTCGCGCGCGTCATGGAGCCGCGCGCGGCGACGCCTTCGCGGCGGCTCGAGGCCCTGCGCGCGCTTTCGGAAGCGGGCATTCCCACCGCGGTGATGGTCGCGCCGATCGTGCCCGCGATCAACGATTCGGAAATCGAGCGCATCCTCGACGCGGCGAAAGCCGCGGGCGTCGAAGGAGCGGGCTATGTGATGCTCAGGATGCCTTACGAGATCAAGGATCTCTTCCGCGAATGGCTGCGCGAGCATTTCCCGGCGAAGGAAAAGCATGTGATCTCGCTCGTGCGCAGCTTGCACGGCGGCAAGGATTACGACGCCGAGTGGCACAAGCGGCAGACCGGCGACGGCCCCTATGCCTGGTCGATCGGCCGCCGCTTCGAGCTAGCTTGCGAGCGGCTTGGCCTCAACCAGAAGCGTTCGCGGCTCACGGTCGCGCATTTCAAGCATCCGGTAATCGAGCGGGCGCAACTCGATCTGTTCGCGGCTTAAGATGAGCGCGCCGCCTCTCCGCCTGACTCTCCTCACGCTCGGCGTCGCCGACGTGGAGCGCGCCGCGCGTTTTTACTCGGCGCTCGGCATGAAGCGGGGCGTGAAGAAAGCGGAAGGCGTCGCCTTCTTCGAAGCGGGCGGCGCCGTGCTCGCGGTGTGGGGACGCAGCAATCTCGCCAATGACGCAGGCATGCCGGATACGGCGCCGGGGTTTTCGGGCGTGGCGCTCGCCTTCAATGTCGAGGACGAGCCCTCCGTGGAAAAGGTCCTGCAAGCGGCAGCCGCGGCCGGAGGGAAAATCGTGAAGCCGGCGAGCCGCGCGTTTTGGGGCGGCTATACCGGCTATTTCGCCGATCCCGACGGCCATTTGTGGGAGGTCGCGCACAATCCGGGATTTCCGCTCGACGAACGCGGCCTGATCAGACTCCCGGCTTGAAATGAAGAGGCCCGCACCTAAATCCGTTTCGCCGTGACCGGTCACCCCTGGTCATCCGCGCCTATGTAGTAGCCCCCGTTGTCACCGAGCGCGGGCCTCCGGCCAAGCCGGAGGCGGCGGCCAGATTCGTCTCATCCTGAGGAGCGGCCGCCTGAAAGGGCGCTGCGTCTCGAAGATGGGACGGCCTCTGGTTCGAGACGCGTCCCTTCGGGACGCTCCTCACCATGAGGCCGCGAGCGCTAAACGCCCGTCCCATTCCGACACGCGAAAGCCAAATTCCGTAAGGATTAATTAAGGTTAGCCTTTACCCCACCTTTACCCGCAAGGCCCTAAAACAGGCCCTGTCAGTTCCAGTTGCGTAGCGCGTATCGGGTATTGCGTATGAAGGTAATGCGTATCGGGGCGTCCCCAGGGGCGCCCCGTCTCGCCTCGAAGGCGGGACAAACCGAGTTCCTCGACCGTGTCCTTGTCGGCGACTGCGTCGCCGAGCTTTCCAGGCTTCCGGCTGGTTCGGTGGACATGGTTTTCGCCGACCCGCCCTACAATCTCCAGCTCCAGAACGACCTGAAGCGCCCGGACGATTCCAAGGTCGACGCAGTCGACGACGACTGGGACAAGTTTTCGAGCTTTTCGGCCTATGACGATTTCACACGCGCGTGGCTTTTGGCCGCGCGCCGCGCGATGAAGCCAAACGCGACGCTCTGGGTGATCGGCTCCTATCACAACATCTTCCGCGTCGGCACGATTTTGCAGGATCTCGGCTTCTGGATCCTGAACGACGTAATTTGGCGGAAGACAAATCCGATGCCGAATTTCCGCGGCCGCCGCTTTACGAACGCGCACGAGACGCTGATCTGGGCCGCGCGCGAACAGTCGTCGAAATACACCTTCAACTACGAAGCGCTCAAAGCCGGCAACGAAGACGTGCAGGTGCGCTCCGACTGGACGATCCCGCTCTGCACCGGCGACGAGCGGCTCAAGGATACGAGCGGCAAGAAAGTTCACCCGACGCAGAAACCGGAAGCGCTGCTCGCGCGCGCGATCCTGTCTGCGTCGAGGACGGGGGACGTCGTGCTCGATCCGTTTTTCGGGTCGGGCACGACGGGTGCCGTCGCCAAGCGACTCGGCCGTCATTTCATCGGCATCGAGCGCGACAAGAATTACGCCGCCGCCGCGATGAAGCGCATTGACGCCGTTGAGCCTTTGGATGAAGCGACGCTCGTGCCGTTTATGAGCGCGCGCGAAGCGCCGCGCGTCGCGTTCTCTTCGCTCGTGGAGCGCGGACTTGTGAAAGCGGGCGCGACGGTCACCGACGCGAAGAAAAAAGTGCGCGCGGTGGTGCGGCCCGACGGATCGTTGACACTGAAATCCGCGAAGGGCCCGATTGTCGGCTCGATCCACAAGGTCGGCGCGATGGCGCAGGGGTTAGAGGCCTGCAACGGCTGGGACTTCTGGCACGTCGAGGACAAGAAGGGCCTGACACCCATCGACGCGCTGCGTGCGGTGGTGCGCGCGGAGATGGCGGGCGCGGCCTAGCCGTTCTGTCATGCCCGGCCTTGTGCCGGGCCATGACGAGTTAATCATTTAGCGCGTGCGCAATCACCTTCCGCATCAGCGACGGCAGCGCTTCGCTTTCCAGTTTCGCGAGCTTCGCGAAGCGAGCGCCTTTCGGCGCGGCCGCGCTCTCGGGCACCTTCGCGACATAGACCGAAAGCTCCAGCGGAAAATGCGTGAAGACGTGGCGCACATAGCCGGGCTTGCGGTGCCAGCGTAACTGCCCCTCACCCTTCGCGCCGCTTCGCGTCGCTCTTCCCTCTCCCCGCAATTGCGGGGAGAGGGTGGCGAGCCCTGGCGAGCCGGGTGAGGGA
>JAJPHK010000077.1 GCA_021325315.1 Alphaproteobacteria bacterium | reverse complement strand
TGTCCGATTGCGTAACGGGGCGCGGCCACTAACGAGTGTGAAGCAGCTCGCCCAAATCGAACTTGTAGTTCAGGCCAGCCTTGACCGTATTCACGGTGACGTTGCTGTTCAGCGCTGGCGTCAAAACAACCAGGGAGTGGTCGTTTCGGCTGCTGCCAAGATCCGCATAGAGATACTCGACTTTGGCCGACCAGCGCGGATCGATCGCATATTCGATGCCACCGCCGGCGGTCCAGCCGATATCGTAGATCTTCGTCGTGAAGGGAATGGCTGTTGCCACGTTCGCCCGCTCACGCGCATAGGCAAGACCGCCCGTTGCATAGACCATAACGCGATCCATCGTGTAGCCGAGTCTCGCGCGAACGGTTCCGAGATTGTCGATCTTCACTGAACCGGGGACGAGAGCTCCCGTGGCGAGACCGCTCTTGTTCATGTCGCCGAACGAATTGTCGGTTTCCATGCCGAAAACCCAGTTAGGCGCGAACTGCCAATTGTAGCCGGCCTGCAGACCGCCCATCCACCCGGTGGGATGGAGGTTGAGTGCAAAATTGGGAACGACGGCGGCGTTCATCAGGCTGTAGTCGCTCCATCCGTATTGCACATGCGCGCCGACATACGAACCGGACCACAACGATCGCGCGGGAGCGGCCTTCACAGGCATCGACGCCGCGGAAGGCGCCGGATCGCCAAAGCGATAATTGATGCCAAGTTTCACGGTGCTCAGTTTCAAATCGATGGTCTGCAGCCCGCCGCCGACAAAATCCATCGTCTCGCGCCATTTGCCGAAGTCGGCGTAAATATATTCGAGCTTCATCGACCAGCGCGGGTCGAAGGCGTATTCGTAACCGCCGCCGATCGCCCAGCCGACGTGATCGTTGTCCCACCGGCGCGCGAAAACGCTGGTTTGATCGAACCGGGCTTCCGCCCAGGCCATGCCGCCCGTCACATAGATCAGCGAACGGTCCATCGTGTAACCGAGCCGCACGCGGGTCGTACCGAAATCCCTGACCTTCACGCGCTCGGGAAAGCCGCCGCTATCGATCTTGTTGTCTTTGAGATCGCCGAAGGAAAAATCGATCTCGGTGCCGAGCAGCCAGTTCGGCGCGATCATCGAATTGTAGCCGATCTGGAGCCCGCCGAAGCCACCGGCCGGATCGAGCGTTACCGCGGGCGTTCCGCCGATCGTGGCGTCGAATGTTTTCGACGTGCCCCAGCCGTAACCGCCGTGGGCGCCGAAATAGATGCCTTCCCAGCTGAAAGGAGCAGCGGCCTTGTAGGCGGGGGCCTTGGCCGGCAGATCGGTGGCAGAGGCAATGTTCGCGCTCAGCAAGGCAAGCGCGCTTCCAAGTAGGAATTTCTTCATGCAACGCCCCTGCCCGCGCGGAGAATCCGTACGATACCACCTATAATTTTAAGCGCTTCAGGGTGGGCTGCCTATGACATTTGAGCCACAATGGACGGGAAAAGGTTGCATCCCCCTATACCTCCACCTATTCGCGCAAAAAGCCCCGGCTTTTAGCCGGGGCCTTTGAATCAATATCTGAAGTTCGGCCCTACGCCTTCACCAGCGGTTTTGGCGGCGGCGAGCCTCCGCCGTTCTTCTTCGTCTTGGGCGGACTTTTCTTGTCGGCCTCCTCTTCCTCGACTTCCGGTTTCGGCCGCACCGGGCCTTCCGGATATTCGAAGCCGAGGACGTCCTTGCCGTTCTCGTCCTTCTTGAGAATGACGCGGACATGGCCGCCGTTTTTCAACCGGCCAAAGATCAGTTCGTCTGCGAGCGGCTGCTTCACGTGCTCCTGGATCACGCGCGCCATCGGCCGCGCGCCCATCAGTTCGTCATAGCCGTTCGTGACCAGCCACTTCCGCGCGTCTTCCGAAAGCTCGATCGTGACGTCGCGGTCGGCGAGCTGCGCTTCCAACTGCAGGATGAATTTCTCCACGACCTTCGCGATCACTTCCGGCGGCAGGTGGCCGAAGGTGATGATGGCGTCGAGACGGTTGCGGAACTCCGGCGTGAACATCCGGTTGATCGCCTCCATGTCGTCGCCTTCGCGTCGCGTGCGCGTGAAGCCGTAGGCGGCTTTTGCGAGATCCGACGCGCCCGCGTTCGTCGTCATGATGAGCACAACGTTGCGGAAATCGACCTGCTTGCCGTTGTGGTCGGTGAGCTTGCCGTGATCCATCACCTGCAAAAGAATGTTGAACAGATCCGGATGCGCTTTCTCGATCTCGTCGAGGAGCAGCACGCAATGCGGCGTCTGATCGACCGAGTCCGTAAGCAATCCGCCCTGGTCGAAGCCGACATAGCCCGGAGGCGCTCCGATCAAACGCGAGACCGTGTGCCGCTCCATGTACTCCGACATGTCGAAGCGATGGATGGGAACGCCGAGCGAAGCGGCGAGCTGCCGCGCGACTTCGGTCTTGCCGACGCCCGTCGGGCCCGAGAAGAGATACGAGCCGATCGGCTTCTCCGGCTCGCGCAGGCCCGCCCGCGCGAGCTTGATCGCGGAAGTGAGCGCCGAAATCGCCTTGTCCTGGCCGTAGACGACCTGCTTCAGCGTCGTGTCGAGGTTCGACAGCACTTCCGCGTCGTCCTTCGAGACGGTTTTCGGCGGGATGCGCGCCATCGTGGCGATCGTCGCTTCGATTTCCTTGATGCCGATCGTCTTCTTGCGCTTTGACTCCGGCTGCAGCATCTGCGCCGCGCCCGACTCGTCGATCACGTCGATCGCCTTGTCGGGGAGCTTACGGTCGTGGATGTAGCGCACGGACAAATCCACCGCGCCCTTGATCGCCTCGTTGGTGAATTTGAGGTGGTGGAAGTCCTCGTAATAGGGCTTGAGGCCCTTGAGAATTTCGTAGGCGTCTTCCAGCGACGGTTCGTTCACGTCGATCTTCTGGAATCTCCGGACGAGCGCGCGGTCCTTCTCGAAATACTGGCGATACTCCTTATACGTCGTCGAGCCGATGCAGCGCAGATTGCCGCCCGCGAGCGCGGGTTTCAGCAAGTTCGACGCATCCATCGCGCCGCCGGACGTGGCGCCCGCGCCGATCACGGTGTGGATTTCGTCGATGAACACGATCGAGTTCGGGAGCGCCTCGAGCTCCTTGATGACCTGTTTCAGCCGTTCCTCGAAATCGCCGCGATAGCGCGTGCCGGCGAGCAGCGAGCCCATGTCGAGCGCGAAGACGGTCGACGTCTTCAGGACATCGGGCACCTCGCCTTCGACGATTCTCTTGGCGAGGCCTTCGGCGATCGCCGTCTTGCCGACGCCCGGTTCGCCCACATAGAGCGGATTGTTCTTCTGGCGGCGGCAGAGCACCTGGATCGTGCGCGACAGCTCGCGCTCGCGTCCGATCAGCGGATCGATCTTGCCGTCCCGCGCCTTCTTGTTGAGGTTGATACAGTAAGCTTCGAGCGCGTCGGTTTTCTTCTTTCCGTCGTCGCCGGGCTTGGTGTCGGCCTCGTCGTCGGCGCCGCGCACCGGCTTCGTTTCGCTCATGCCCGGGCGCTTGGCGATGCCGTGGCTGATGTAGTTCACGGCGTCGTAGCGCGTCATATCCTGCTCTTGCAGGAAATACGCGGCGTGGCTCTCGCGCTCGGCGAAAATCGCGACGAGCACGTTCGCGCCGGTGACTTCTTCCCTGCCCGACGATTGCACATGGATCACGGCGCGCTGAATCACGCGCTGGAAGCCGGCGGTCGGCTTCGAATCCTCGTCCGTGTCCATCACGAGATTGTCGAGCTCGCCGTCGATGTAATCGACGAGATTGCGCTTCAGCTTGTCGAGATCGACGTTGCAGGCGCGCATGACGGCGGCCGCATCCTGATCTTCGAGGAGGGAGAGCAGCAGGTGTTCGAGTGTCGCGTATTCGTGATGGCGTTCGTTTGCGAGCGCAAGCGCGCGATGAAGGGACTGTTCCAGGCTGCGCGAAAAGGTAGGCATTCAATTCCCTTTCGAT
>JAJPHK010000017.1 GCA_021325315.1 Alphaproteobacteria bacterium | reverse complement strand
AGCTGGGTTACTTCCTGGAATTGAGGGAGTTCCCGCCATGAGCTACCAGAATCCTCCGATTTCGGAAACGCCGCGCCGCCGGGAATATGCGGCAATGCGCGATGCGCGCCTGCAAGCCGATCCTGAATTCCTGGCCGACGAACGCCATGTCGGCCCGTTCATGATCGGGCTCTATTTTGTCGGGATGGTTTTTGCCGTTTGCCTCGTGCTGTATGGCCTGGCCCATCAGCGCGAGGAGGTCGCGGAGACGAGCGCGACCGCCCAGCAGCAACAGGCACAACCGCAACAAAACCAGCAGCCCGCGCAACAGCAAGCACAACCCGCGCAAAATCCGGGACAGCAAAATCAGCCGGCGCAGCCGCAGCAGAACCAGCAACCGCCCGCGCAGCAAAATCAGCCGCAGAACGCGCCAGCGCCGAAGCAGTAATTATTTGTCAAAGGCGGGATCGACCGGAATGCGATAGCCGTTCGCGAGCTGACGTCAACTGGATTGCTGTCGCTCAACTCTCCACACGAGGGTAGGTCCGTAGCGAGGCGTCATGAAACCAACACACCTCCAAGCGAAGGGGCCAAATGAAAAAAGTTGATGCTGGAGCATAGCAAAAGCATCAGACCCTGAGACATTCTTATTATGGAAACGCTTCAGAAATCGCGGGCGCGCATTTGATCCGTCCGAGACGATGAGCGCCCGATCCGCCAATTTTGCTGAGAGCTTGCTGAACAAGTTGCTCAAAGGTGCGTGGTCAAATTTCCTGTCTGTAAAAAAGTAAACGTTCGATCCGCCATCTCCAGGACTGTCACCCCGATGAACGAATACGCCAATCGAGCGATCTGGAAATTCAGCCAACGCGTATTGCCCGAACCCACGTCTGCGAATAACGGTCAAACGTTTTCCATCGAGTTTACTCTCATACACCTCTTTAAGACGACCGGGTTCAACATATTTATACGGGCGTCGCTCGTTGTGGCGGTTTTCGATCAGGGAGGAAGAGTTGCCCTGTTGCTCACGTCCTATCTGTAGCCAAGAGCAGTTTAAAGATGATCTGAGTCTGCTGAAATCATAGGTAATGTCACAAAAATGAAATTCATCAACATAGTCACTGAAGCTTGATAGAAAATCGCCCCAATCATCTCCGGCCGCCGGGTAAAATAATGACTTACTTTGAAGACCTGATAGCGCCGCTGGCTCAATATGGAACGTCGAAACATTCGATGCCTTCACGGCTAAAGTCCCCAACCAGCTACAGCGGCAAATTATCGTGCTTCTTCCTTGGCCGTTCGACATGCTTCGTCCGGAGCATGCCTAGCGCACGGACAATCCGCGCCCGCGTCTCGTGCGGCTCGATCACGTCGTCGATATAACCGCGCTCGGCGGCGATGAAGGGCGATAGAAACCGCTCCTCGTATTCCTTCGTGCGCGCGGCGATCTTGTCCTTGTCGCCGATGTCTGCGCGGAAGATGATCTCCACCGCCCCTTTTGCGCCCATCACCGCGATCTGCGCCGAGGGCCAGGCGTAGTTCACGTCGCCGCCGATATGCTTCGAGGCCATGACGTCATAGGCGCCGCCATAGGCCTTGCGCGTGATCACCGTGACGAGCGGCACGGTGCACTGGCTGTACGCAAAGAGAAGCTTCGCGCCGTGCTTGATGAGCCCGCCATATTCCTGCGCGGTGCCCGGCAAAAATCCCGGCACGTCCACAAAAGTGACGATCGGAATGTTAAACGCGTCGCAAAAGCGCACGAAGCGCGCGGCCTTGCGCGAGGCGTCGCTATCTAACACGCCCGCGAGCACCATCGGCTGGTTGGCGACAAAGCCCACCGGCCGCCCGGCGATGCGGCCGAAGCCGACGACGATGTTCTTTGCGTAGGCTTCGGAGATTTCGAAAAAGTCGCCCTCGTCCACGACCTTCAGGATCAATTCCTTGATGTCATAGGGCTTGTTCGGATTGTCCGGCACGAGCGTGTCGAGCGAAGGCTCGATCCGGCCGATGTCGTCGGTCGAAGGCCATTCCGGCAGCGGCGCTTCCGAAGACGACGGCAGAAAATCGATCAGCCGCCGCATCTGCAACAGGCACTCGACGTCGTTTTCGAACGATCCGTCCGCGACCGAGGAGCGCGTCGTGTGCACCCGCGCGCCGCCAAGCTCCCCGGCCGTCACGGTCTCGTTCGTGACGGTTTTCACCACGTCCGGCCCGGTGACGAACATGTAGCTCGTGTCCTTCACCATGAAGATGAAGTCGGTCATCGCCGGCGAGTAAACGTCGCCGCCCGCGCACGGCCCCATGATCACGGAAATCTGCGGGATGACGCCCGAGGCGATCACGTTCCGCTTGAACACTTCGCCATAGCCGCCGAGCGCCGCGACGCCTTCCTGAATGCGCGCCCCGCCCGCGTCGAAAAGGCCGATGATCGGCGCGCGGGTCTTGAGCGCCATGTCCTGAATTTTCATGATCTTCAGCGCATGCGTTTCGGAGAGCGAACCGCCGAACACCGTGAAGTCCTTGGCGAAGACGAAGACCTGCCGGCCGTTCACCGTGCCCCAGCCGGTCACCACGCCGTCGCCGGGGATCTTCGTCTTGTCCATGCCGAAGTCGGTCGCGCGGTGCTCGACGAAGGTGTCGAATTCCTCGAACGAACCCTTATCCATCAAAAGCTCGATCCGCTCGCGCGCCGTGAGCTTGCCGCG
Source organism: Alphaproteobacteria bacterium (assembly GCA_021325315.1). Lineage (GTDB taxonomy): Bacteria > Pseudomonadota > Alphaproteobacteria > Rhizobiales > Xanthobacteraceae > Palsa-892. The sequence continues at coordinate 12,565 of JAJPHK010000017.1, read as the reverse complement.
CTTGTGCTGCGCCTCGATGCGCGCGTCGCCGCCGCCCTTTTGCGCCTGTCCGCGCCGGTTCTCGAGCTTTTCCAGAATGTCCTTCATCCCTGCCCCGTTCCAAGAACTGAAATTCGCCGGTATGGCGTGATTTCAAGCCTTTATATATAAAAATCGCAAGCCCGCAGACGACGCGGCTTGGGGGCCCATTTCCCGTCATCACCGGGCCGCAGCGTCCTGCGAGCAAATGCGAGTGGGTGAACGCTGCGGCCCCGTAATGAAAGAATTGGAAGAGACCCGGTTTGGGGAGGGATAATGAAAGTTTGTATCTACGGCGCTGGTGCAATCGGCGGCTATGTCGGCGTTCTGATGAAGCTCGCGGGCGCCGATGTCTCGCTGATCGCGCGCGGGGCGCATCTCGAGGCGATCAAGAAAAACGGCCTGAAGCTGCATATCGGCGGTGAGGAAAAATCCGCCAAGATGACCGCGACGAGCGACCCCAAGGAGCTCGGGCATCAGGATTACGTCATCATCGCGCTGAAAGCGCATCAGGCCTGGGAAGTCGCCGACCAGATGAAGCCCCTCCTCGGCCCGCACACCGCGGTCGTCACCGCGCAGAACGGTTTGCCCTGGTGGTACTTCCATGGCTTCGAAGGACAATACGCCGACCGCCGCATCGAGAGCGTCGATCCCGGCGACCGGCAGTGGAACGCGATCGGCCCCGAGCGCGTGATCGGCTGCACGGTCTATCCCGCCGCCGAAATCGAGGCGCCGGGCGTCATCAAGCACATTTCCGGCGACAAGTTCGGCTTCGGCGAACCGACGCGCAAGGTCACCGAGCGGGTGCAGAAAATCGCGGCGCTTTTCGAGAAAGCGGGGCTGAAGGCTGCAATCCTGCCGGAGATCCGGAACGACATCTGGCTCAAGCTCTGGGGCAATCTCTGCTTCAACCCGATCTCCGCACTCACTCACGCAACGCTTGATGTGGTCGCAACCGATCCCGGCACGCGCGCGCTCGCGCGTCACATGATGGAAGAAGCCGAGAGGATCGCGCGCCGGATCGGCGTGCATTTCCGCGTCGACATCGAAAAGCGCATCAACGGCGCGGCGCGCGTCGGCGCGCACAGGACGTCGATGTTGCAGGACGTGGACAAAGGGCGCCCGATCGAACTCGATGCGCTCCTCACCTCCGTGCAGGAGCTCGGCCGTCTCACCGAGGTGCCGACTCCGCATATCGACGCGGTGCTCGCCCTCGCGCAGCAGATGGGCCGCGTGAAGGGGATTTACCCGACCTTCCCGGAAGATGTGAGCGGCGAGAATTACGACTGAGTTCTGGCGCGTTTTCTCTTCTCCCTGAACATTGGTAGGATGGGATGGGGAGAAGGTAATGGGATATTCGGAGAACGATCTGCACGCCGCCGTGGAAGCAGGCGTCATCGATTCCGGCACCGCGAAAAAGCTCGCCGAATTTCTTGCACGGCATAAGCCTGGCGCAACGAGCGGCAGCGTTCCGATTCCGAAATTCGATGTCGCGCATCTCCTTTGGTACGCGGGCGCGCTGATCGTGATCGGCGCGATGGGGCTGTTCTCGACGCTTGCCTATTCGCAAATGGGCGGCAGCGCACTGACGATCACCGCAATCGTTTACGCCGCGGCATTTACCCTCGCCGGCTATAATCTCTGGCACAAGCGCGATTTGAAAACGCCCGGCGGGCTTCTCATTACAATCGCGGTCTCGATGGCGCCGCTCGCGGTCTATGGCATTCAGGAAGAACTCGGCTGGTGGGGAAAATTCGGCAAGCCCGGCACGGTTCAGGACTTCTACACCTGGATCAAAGGCAGTTGGGTCTTCATGGAAATCGCGGCGGTCGCCGCCGGCGTGGTCGCGCTCCGCTTTTATCGTTTTCCCTTCATCGTTTCGGTGATCGCGGTCGCGCTCTGGTTTATGTCGATGGATATAGTGCCGTGGATCGCGGGGGACGCGAAACCGAGCTGGGAATTGAAGCGCCAGGTCTCGGTCTGGTTCGGCCTTGCGGTGCTCGCCGTGGCCTGGATCGTCGATTATCGCGGCCGCGGCGCCGATTTCGCATTTTGGCTGCATCTCTTTGGGCTGATGGCGTTCTGGGGCGGCATCACCGCGACCTCAAGCTCGAACGAATTCGGCAAGGCGATGTATTGCCTCCTCAATGTCGGCCTCTTGCTCCTCGCCGTGATCCTGATGCGGCGAGCCTATGCGGTCTTCGGCGCTTTCGGCATTTCCGCCTATTTGAGCCACCTTGCTGATGTGGTGTTCAAGAATTCTCTGTTATTTCCATTCGCACTATCGATAATTGGCGTCGGCGTAATTGCGGCAGGCCTCTTGTATCACCGCAAGCAGGAAGCGATTGGGAAATGGCTCACGGCGAACTTGCCGGAAGCGATCCTCCGGCTGCGCCCCGCGCACGCGCGTTAGGTCGTTTTCGTCAACGAAAGCATCTTTGCCCCCGCTTCGAATTCCGCGAGCCGCCGGCCGCGGCTTGCGGCGGCTTCCGCGTCCTCGCCCCATTGCCGCGCATTCCAGTCCTCGTCCACATGCGCGGCGTTCCACGCCTGCACCGGCGTGAGCCTGCCATGCGCAAGCATGAGCGCGATCAGCGCCGAGCCGGTGAGCTGCGTGACGCTCGCAAGCGCCGCGAGCGCAAACGGCGGCGCGAAGCGGTCGATCTCCTTACCGGCCGCCGCAAGCGCGGAGTCAGGCTGCGCGACGTAGTTCACGCCGGAGGCGAGAATGAAATTCGCGTCCAGCGCCTCGCGCGCCCAGCGCAGCACCGGCTCCCAATGCTTCTCCTGCTGCGCGACGAGGCCTTCCGGCTCGTCCGCGCGATAAAACACGAGATCGGACGCGGCATAACGCTTGACCTCCACCGCCGTCTCGCCCGCCTTCTCCGCCACGCGGTCGATCGCGAGATTGGCGAGCCGCGTCATCGGCATGATGCCCGGATCAATTTCGCCCTCCTGCGCCTCCCATTCGCGCGCGATTTCATCGGCGAGTTCGCGCGCCGGCACAATAAGCGAACGTTTCGCGGGCGTTTTCATCGGCTTCCCGTCCAGCAGCACCGCGAAACCGCCCTGCTCCTCGCCTACACTCACGGTTTTGTAGAACCGTTTCGGCAATTGCGGCCGCATCGCACGTTGCGCCGCCTGCATCGGGCCGGGCTTGTCGGGCATCACTCCTCCGGCGCGTCCACGATCGGATCGTATTGCTTGGCATCGAAGCCAAGCAAGTTCCACGACTGCTGCATGTGCGGCGGCAATGGCGCAGTGACGTCGATCTTCCCCTTGCCGCTCGGATGCGGCAGCACCAGCCGCCGCGCGAGCAAATGCAGCTTTTTCTGGATGCCGCCCGGCAACTCCCAGTTTTCGATATCGAAATATTTCGGATCGCCCACGATCGGGTGACCGATATGCGCGGCATGCGCGCGAAGCTGATGCGTGCGGCCGGTGACGGGCTTGAGCGACAGCCACGAGAGCAGATTTCCCGCCCGTTCCACGACGGCGTAATAGGTGACAGCGTGGCTTGCGTCTTCATCGCCGTGTTCGGCGACACGCATGAGCTCGCCCTCGGGGCCTCCGCCCTTCGCAAGATAAGTCGAAATTCTCCCCTGTTTCACTTTCGGAACGCCGGCGACAAGTGCCCAATAGATTTTCCGCGTCGAACGCGAGCGAAAGGTTTTCGCAAGTGTCGCGGCGGCAAGCCGCGTCTTCGCGATCAGCAGAATGCCCGAAGTATCCTTGTCGATCCGGTGCACGAGCCGCGGCTTCTGCCCGTCCTTCGTCCGCAGCGCGTTCAGCATCCCGTCGATATGCCGCACGGTGCCCGAGCCGCCCTGCACCGCGAGCCCCATCGGCTTGTTCAGGACGAGAACTTCCTTGTCTTCATAGAGCGTGATTGATTTCAGGAAGGCAGCGTCATCGAGTTTCGCACGCTGGCTTTTTTCCCTCAAAACATCCGGTGCGCCGCCTGTGTCTTTCCCGGAAGGTTTGCCGCCTTTCTCCAGCGGCGGAACCCGCACACGCTGACCCGGCGCGAGCCGCGTATTCGTCTTCGCGCGTGCGCCATCGACTCGCACCTGTCCGGTGCGCAAGAGTTTCTGCAAATGACCGAAGGCGAGCGACGGATAGTGCGCCTTGAACCAGCGGTCCAGGCGCAAGCCCGCCTCATCGGCCTTGATGGTGCGTGTCTCAACCGGCATTCGACAGCTTTAGCGCATCACGCGGAAGGAAGAGAGGAATGTCTCCGTGACCGCATCATCATGGGTTCCGGGAGGACCGACATACATTAAATGATAAATCCGATCGCCCTCGATAAACACCCTTCCGCGCATTGCGAGATTACCGCGCTCGATATAGATCAGGAACTCCCGGCCCGAAAGCAGGCCATGCTCGATCGGATCGTTCGCGCGCACCTCACCGCCGACGGCTTTCGCCACCCCGGGCCCGTAATCCCGGAGCGTCGGGTTAATGCCGATGTCTGCGAGCATGCCCGACGGCTTACAGTCCTTATAAATCGCCATCCAGACCCGCCCGCCTTCCGAGAGCCGGAATTCATGGCGGGTCGAATCGCACGAGCCGAGACCATGAACAACCTTCTCCGCCGGCGCAGACGGAAACTCGATCGAAAATCTTCCTTCGTAACTTTTCAGCGTATAGGCGTTCGCGAATTCCGCGCCAAAAACGATAATAAGGCAGGCGACAGACGCTTTCGCCAAACTGCTCGATATATATTGCCCTGCCATTTGCCCCTCCAGCAGTAATCATAATGGCAGTTTCCGACGCAATCGAGCGTTCTCTCCCGCCTTGCCTGAACGGCGTTTTACATTATGATTGCAGCAGACCGGGGATGGAGTCCCCCCAAAACCGCCGAGAGGCTGATGACTCCTACAGCGTTGGAGAAACGCGGTAGGAGCATTTTGCGAACCCGCCGCGAGGCGGGTTTTTTGTTTATCTGGAGAGGTTAGAAATTCGATGGTCAATTATTTTTGCATTGCACTCGGCGGCGCGATTGGCACCGTGGGACGATACTGGTTGTCAGAAGTTGTGGCGAGAACGATCGGCGAAACGTTCCCCTGGGGCACGCTGATCATCAATGTCTCGGGTTCGTTCGTGATTGGCTTTTTCGGCGCCTTGACCGGACCCGACGGCCGGATCTTCGTGGGAACGACGGCGAGGCAATTCGTCATGATCGGAATCTGCGGCGGCTTCACTACGTTCTCATCGTTCAGCCAGCAGACGCTGAACCTGATGCATGACGGAGAATGGCTATATGCGGGCGGCAACATCGTGGGCTCGGTTGCGCTCTGCCTGCTCGCCGTCTGGATCGGCTACGCGCTCGCAACGAGCCTCAACGCGATGAAATGGGTGTGACCATGCAATTGCCGCGTGACGCAATCTTGCTCAGGATTTTCTTCGGCGAGGACGACAAATTCGAGCATCTCCCGCTTTATGAAGCGATCGTGCTGAAAGCCCGCGAGATGCATCTCGCGGGCGCCACGGTCCTGCGCGGGCAAGCCGGGTTCGGCCATTCCAGCAGGCTGCATACGACCAAAATTCTTCGTCTTTCGCAGGATTTGCCGATCATCATCGAGATCGTCGACACGCAGCCGAAAATCGACGCGTTTCTTCCTACGCTCGACAAAATGATGACGTCCGGCCTGATCACAATCGAGAAAGTTCAGGTCTTACAATACGGGAATTCCAGTACCTCTGGTTGAAAGACTCGTCTGAAGACCAGCTTTTCAGGCGGCGTTCTTTTGCTAATCTTCCCGCCGCCACAAGAGACCGGTAATACCGGTCCGGCCAACAATAAAAGGTTTGCGATGGGGGGAATTCGTCGCCTCGCGCCGGTTTTCGGCATCGGTCTTTTTTTATCGGCCGCCGCAGCGGCTTTCGCGCAAATGAGCGCGAACCCGCCCGAAGTCACCGAACATATTTCGGCGCTCGGTCCCGGTTTCGATGCGAAAATTGCCGCCGCGACCAAGGATATTTACCGGCCTTTGCAGCCGAAGCCTCCCTTCCCGCATGTTCGGATTCATCGCGATCTCGCCTATGGGCCGGATCCCAAAAATCGCCTCGATGTCTTCGTGCCGGAGCCGCTGCCGAACGATCCAGTTGCCGCTCTCATTTTCGTTCACGGCGGCGCCTTCACCGGCGGCGACAAGAACGACGGCGTCTTTTACGACAATGTCGGCCTGTGGGCCGCGGGCCACAATCTGATCGGGATCAGCATCAACTACCGGCACGCGCCGGACGCGCATTGGCCGGCCGCGACCGAGGATATCGGCCTTGCCGTCCATTGGGCGATTCAGAACATCGCCCCGTTCGGCGGCGATCCGGACCGGATTTTCCTGATGGGCCATTCCGCCGGCGCGACCCATGTCGCGGGTTATCTTTCCCATCCGGATCTGCAGCCGCCGTTTGGCGCGGGCGTGAAGGGAGCGATTTTGCTTTCGGGAATTTACGATCTCAAAACGGCAGCGCTCAGCGACAGTGAACAAAAATATTTTGGCATGGATTCTTCGCTGTATTCAGAACAATCCGCCTTGAAAGGATTGGTGGAATCGAAGCTTCCCCTCCTCGTCGCGATCGGCGAACTCGATACGCCCCGCGCCGAGCAGCAGGGAAATCTTTTGAACCAGAGCGCCTGCGCGAAACAGAACTGCCCGCGCTTTCTGGTGCTGCCAAAACATAGCCACATGTCGGAAATCCTCGCGATCAACACCGCCGACAAGGGTCTCGCCAGCGCCATCCTAGGCTTCATCAAGGCGCACTAGCGGCCGTCAGACGAAACCGGCATAGCCAAACGCGACCGCCGCCCCCATCGCCCAGAGCGGGTTGATACGCGTGAAATAGGAAATTCCCGCCGTCGCCGCCGTAAGCGCATAAGCGACGGCGTTGTGATCGGCTGCTCGCGCGAGGAGATAGGCGCTTGCCGCGATCAGCCCGACCGTGACGGGCACAAGTCCGGCCTGCACCGCAATCCGCCACGGCGCGTCCTTGAACTTCTCCCACACCTGCGCGACACAATACGTCAAAAGGCAAGTCGGCCCGCAAAGCGCGAGCGTCGCCAAAACCGCGCCGGCAAATCCGCCAAGATACCAGCCGATCAGCGTGATGATCAGCATGTTCGGGCCCGGCGACGCGTTCGCGATCGCGAACATGTCGGCGAACTGCTTGTCGGTGAGCCAATGATGGATATCGACCACCTGCCGGTGCAATTCCGGAAGCACCGCGTTCACGCCGCCGACCGCGACAATCGAAACGAGAAGCGCTTGAACAAGAAATCCGCTGATGGGGCTGTCGTCCTTCATTTGAGCCTCCACCAGAACGCGGCGACGCTGAGCGGCCCGAGGATGAATATCACCCACCACAACGGCACGCGCAGGAAGGCGATCACGATGAACGAGATCAGCGCGAAACAGATCGCCATGATGCGCTTGCCGCGCAAAAGCGGCGTTGCGAGCTTCGCCGCAACCGCGATAACGAGGCCCGCCGCCGAAGCGGAGAGTCCCGCCAGCGGCCCGCTCAACCAAGCGGCGTCGCCATAGCGCGCATAGAGCGTACCGCAGATCATCATGAGCACGACCGGCGCGCCGACAAGCCCCGTGACGGCGGCGAGCGAGCCCAGCGGCCCGCGCCAGCGCGAACCGACGACGATCGAGAGATTGATGATGTTCGGCCCTGGCAGGAACTGCGCGAGCGCCACATCCTCCGCAAATTTTTCCGGCGTAAGCCACTTCTTCTTCTCGACCAGCATGCGCTGCGCCCAAGGCATCACGCCGCCGAAGCCGGTAATTGCGATTCCCAAAAAGCCCAGGAAGATTTCGGACAGCGTCGGAACATTCGTTTGCTCGAGTGTTTCGGCAGCGGTCGAGTCGGACATTTTGGCATTTATAGAACGTCTCGCATCCCGCTCCAATGCGGGTCGCGTGCGGCGCGTGCGCGCGGCCTTGCAAAAACGGAAACGATTTCCGTTGCCGTTCGGCTGGCGGCCGGAACCAAGGCTTTCCCGGCACGTTGTGGGACATATACAAAATGGAGCCGACGCGATGAAATCGAAAACGCTTGTCGTTGTAACGAGTCTTGCTCTCCTGTCCGCTCCTGCATTCGCGCAATCCGTGTCCTCGCAGGAGCCCGACTCGCTGCGGGCCGCGGGCAAGGCCAACGAGATTTCGAAGGAAATCCGTTCCAAGATTCGCCAGTCGCTCAGCGAACAGGCGCTGGAGCGCATTCCCAAGGCGGATTTCCCGATCCAGGTGGGCGAAAAACTTCCCGAAAATGTGAAACACCATCAGCTTCCGGTCGACATCGTCGAGATGGCGCCGCAACTGCGCGGCTTCGATTATGCGTGGGTCGGCGACGAAGTGGTCTTCCTCAACCCCGGCACCCGCGTGATCGTCGCGATACTAGCCGTCTGACCGGGGCTCGCTCCTTTTTCACGCAGCCCGCGCGGTGAGCAGCTGCAAGGCGGCATCGAGCTCCGGCTTGTCGGGGAGACGCAACAGAAAATCGCGCGTAAGTACTTCGCGCAACTCGCTCGGGGCCGTCAGCAAGCGGCGTTCGGTTTTCCCGCCCATGTAATGCACGGCGAACTCATTGTTGGAGAGCGCATAGCGGCGGCCGGGCGCCGGCCGCGCCACGATCAAGCCAGTGACGAAATGCGAACCCGGAAAGTTGCTCAAATACCAGTTCGAAACTTCGTAATCCGCGAGATATTGCTCCTGCAAGTCGAAGCGATAGACGGGCAGCCATTCTCCGCGAACCTTCGCCTGTAGCACGAAATAGCCTTCCGCCTCGATCAGCCGGAAAGGCTCGTGCGGCGTCGCCTGCTCGATCCTCGTCTCGAACCTGAGTGGCGCGGTGAGAGTCATTCCTCCGAATCCGACATCGCTGATGTATTTCTCGCTACCGACGTTCACCAGAAGCAGCATGTGGCTGCGCGGCGTGATCGCATCGTCCGTTCGCCGCCAGAGCACGCGGGCTGCAAGCTGCCGCACGGAAAAACCGAGCGCGCGAAGGACGGCGGCAAGCAGCAGGTTCTGCTCGAAGCAATAGCCCCCGCGGCCGCTGTGGACGAGCTTTTCCTCGACCGAGGCGAGATCGAGCTTCACTGGCCAGCCCAGAAACGGGTTGATATTTTCGAACGTGATCGCTTGCGGATGCGCGAGCTGAATCGCGTTGAGCGCCCCGAGCGTCGGCGACTGCGGCTTGGAGACGCCGATACGGCGAAAATAGGCGTCGAGGTCGATCGTCATCGGTTCCGCTCCTTGCGCAGCTTCGCCCAGTATTCGAGCCGTTTCTTGATCTCGCGCTCGAAGCCGCGCTCCACCGGCTCATAAAAGGTCTGCCGGCCGAGCGCCTCGGGAAAGTAATCCTGCCCGGAAAAGGCGTCGGGCGCGTCGTGGTCGTATTCGTAGCCCGCGCCATAGTCCTCCTCTTTCATGAGCTTGGTCGGAGCATTGAGGATGTGCTTGGGCGGCAGTAGCGAGCCGCCCTCCTGCGCGGCCTTCTTTGCGGCGCTAAAAGCCTTGTAGGCGGCGTTCGACTTCGGCGCGGTCGCGACGTAAATCACCGCCTGCGCGATCGCGAGCTCGCCTTCGGGGCTGCCGAGGAAATCATAGGCGTCCTTCGCGGCGTTCGCGATTACGAGCGCCTGCGGATCGGCAAGCCCAATGTCCTCGACCGCCATCCGCACCACGCGCCGCGCGATGTAGAGCGGGTTTTCGCCCGCATCCAGCATGCGCGCGAGATAATAGAGCGAAGCGTCGGGGTCGGAACCGCGCACGGATTTATGCAGCGCCGAAATCAGGTTGTAGTGGCCATCCTGCGACTTGTCGTAGATCGGCGCCCTCCGCTGGATCACCTCGATCAATTGCGCCGGATCGAATATTTCGCCCTCGCGCGCCGCCCGCCAGACTTCCTCGGCGAGCGTCAGCGCCGCGCGGCCGTCGCCGTCGGACATGCGGATCAGCGCCGCGCGCGCTTCCTTGTCGAGCGGAAGTTTTTTGTTTTCCTCCGCTTCCGCGCGCTCGATAATTTTTTCGAGCGCCGCTTCGTCGAGCGATTTGAAGACAAGCACCCGCGCCCGTGACAACAGCGCGGCGTTCAGCTCGAACGAAGGATTGTCGGTGGTGGCGCCGACGAGCGTCACCGTGCCGTCCTCCATAACCGGGAGAAAACTGTCCTGCTGAGCGCGGTTGAAGCGATGGATTTCGTCGACGAAAAGAAGCGTCCCCTGCCCGGTTTCGCGCCTGGCGCGTGCCTCGTCGAACACTTTCTTCAGCTCCGCGACGCCGGAAAAGACGGCCGAGATTTGCTGAAAATGGAGCGACGTTTCGTCCGCGAGCAACCGCGCGACCGTCGTCTTCCCGGTGCCCGGCGGCCCCCAGAAGATCAGCGAGCCGAGCGAGCCCGCTTGCAGCATGCGCGTGAGCGCGCCGTCCGGACCGATCAAGGCTTCTTGTCCGACCACATCCGAAAGTTTCTTCGGCCGTAGCCGGTCGGCGAGCGGCCGCGGTGCCGAGCGCTCCAGACCCGCCGCCTGAAACAGGCTTGCGTCTCCCTTTTGCGCTTTCGGGCGCGGGCTCATCCCTGTCCTTTCGCGTCATCCCGGATGCGATGCAGCGCGAAGCGGTGCATTGCTGATCCGGGATCTCCATCCGTCTGGATCCCGGGTCTGCGCAGCAACACTGCGTGTTGCAGCGCGCCCGGGATGACAAAGTTGGATGCCCTGCTCATCCGCGCAGCACCACGGCAATTTCGCGGCCGCCGCGATTGAGTACGATCTTCCAGCTGCGGCTTCGCTCGCGGGTCACGCGCTCCAAGTCACGCGTCTTCTCGATCTTCTGGTCGTTTACCGAAACGATGATGTCGCCGCGCTTGAAGCCGACACTCTCCGCGGCCGAGCCGTCGGCGACATCCAGAACGACGACACCTTTCGCCGAAGTGTCGAGCCGCAATTCGTCGGCCACCGCCGGCGAAAGATTGACCGCCTTGATCCCCGAAAACGGCGTATCCGTCTTGATCGTGATTTCGTCGAGCGCGCCTTCGGGCGCGCTCGCCAGCCGCACATGCGCGGTGAAGGACTTGCCGTTGCGCTCGATCGAAAGCTGGACGATGCCGCCGATCGGCTTCGTACCGAAGCGATAGCCGAACGATGCCTGATCGTCGACCGGCTGGCCGTCAACGGCGACGATGAGATCACCGGGCTTAATTCCCGCCTGTGCTGCGGGGCCTCCCGGGTCCACGTCCGCGACGAGCGCGCCGCTCGGGCGCTTCAACCCCATGCTTTCCGCGATTTCGGGCGTTACGTTTTGCAGCTTCGCGCCGAACCAAGGCCGCTTCACCGCTTTGCCGCCGCTTTGCGCCGACGCAAGCACGACACGCACCATGTTGACGGGGATCGCGAAGCCAATGCCGATCGAGCCGCCGCTTTGCGAATAGATCGCGGTGTTGATGCCGACGAGGCGGCCGCTCATGTCGACGAGCGCGCCGCCGGAATTGCCGGGATTGATCGCGGCATCCGTCTGAATGAAGAACGAATAGTCGGAAATGCCGACATTCGTGCGCGCCAGTGCCGAGATGATTCCTTGCGTTACGGTTTGGCCGACGCCGAACGGATCTCCGATCGCGAGCACGAGGTCGCCCACCTCGATCGCATCGGAATCGCCAAATTCGAGCGCGGGAAATCTTTCGTGCGCGTCCTTGATCTTGAGCACCGCGAGATCGCTGCGCTGGTCGCGCAGAAGGATCTCGGCCTCGAATTCGCGTTTGTCGAGGAGCGCGACCTTCACCTGGTCTGCGTGCTCGATGACGTGGTAGTTCGTGACGATGATGCCGGACGGATCCACGATCACGCCCGAACCGAGCGCCCGCTGCACCCGCTCGCGGCTCTCCATGCCAGGAAACTGGTCGCCGAAAAACTGCCGGAAGAACGGATCGTCGAACAGGGGATTACGCGACTGCCGGATGACGCGGGAAGCGTAGACGTTTACGACCGCGGGCGCGGCCTTCTTCACGACCGGGGCGAAGGAAAGCGAAATCTCGCCGCGCGACTGCGGAATACGGGGTACGGTGAGCTGGGCCTGCGCAGATGCAGCCGCCGAGAGAAGCGGAACAAGGAGCGCGATTGCGGCGATGCGAAATAAATGCGGCATGGGGCAGATATAGAGCCCGTAATGAAGGAGTGGAAGAGTGGCGGTTGTAGGGGCTTGTGGCGTCTTCATTCGCTTCATTCGTTCTTTTCTACCCTGGTCGCCTCTTCATGGTCATGGCCGGGCTTGTCCCGGCTCCATCTCCTCATCCTGAGGAGGCGCAAAGCGCCGTCTCGAAGGATGAGGCTCGTGCATTTCCGAGGGACCCTTCGAGGCTCACTCGCTTCGCTCGTTCGCACCTCAGGGTGAGGAACTGCGTCAGCCAGCCTTCATCCTCCCCGCACCCGCGTTTTTTCACGCGCCCGGGCATTCTTCCATTGCAGACCCCGCTTCGTTTCAAAGAAGCGAGGGGGCCGGAGCGCCGCCTGGCGCACGGGCCTTCCGTAGTTGCCTCCCTT
>JAJPHK010000058.1 GCA_021325315.1 Alphaproteobacteria bacterium | reverse complement strand
TCCGGAAAGCGATCCCGTGCTTGGAAAAGACGGTCCGCTTATGCGACTGTGGCGCCGCGAATAAGGCGAGGACCGCAAGTGGTACGAGACTGGGTTAGTTTTTGGGATACCGGCCATCCGATTTATGTCAGCGCGCGTCATTTCGACCTGCATTACCGCACGACCGCCGACGACATCATCGCCCTGATCCGCTCGCCCGCCGCGCATGTGCTCGATCATGGCTGCGGCGAGGCGCTGCACGCCGATAAGATCGCCGCGCATTGCGCGTCGCTCCTGTTGTGCGAGGCCGCGCCCACCGTGCGGGCGCGCGTCGCCGAACGTTTCAGGCACGAGCCGAAAATCCGCGCGCTGTCGGCGGAGGAAGTGGAAAACCTGCCGTCGAATTCGCTCGATCTCGTGGTGGCGAATTCGCTGCTGCAATATCTCAAGCGCGACGAGCTCGACGCGATCCTCGCGAACTGGCACCGCATCCTGAAGCCCGGCGGCCGGCTCGTGGTCGCCGACATCATCGGCCCGCGGCAAAGCGCGCCGAAGGACGCGCTCGCGCTGCTCGTTTTCGCAGCAAAGAACGGATTTCTGATCGCGGCCCTGCTCGGCCTCGTCCGGACCGTGTTTTCCGACTACGGCCAGATCCGCGCGAAATGCGGGTTCGCGCAATACTCGGAAGAAGAGATGCTCGGCATCCTGCGGGGTGCGGGTTTCCGGCCACGCCGCTTGGCCAGGAACTTTGGCCATAATCAACAACGCATGGCCTTCGAAGCTATAAAAGCCTGATCGCGCGGCCCGGTGGCGCTGAATTGCGCTGAAATACAAGGATTCGTTGCTTGCCCCGCCCTTCGAATCTCCGGTAGAAACGCCGCGCCGCCGCGGGCGTCAGACCAAAATTTTCGCTTGAGTTCCAAGGACGGTTCAGGACGCGCGCTCGCGCGCCCTTTTTTTATCTGCAGGTTCCATGCCGAAGCGCACCGACATCAAGACAATAATGATCATCGGCGCCGGGCCGATCGTCATCGGCCAGGCCTGCGAATTCGACTATTCCGGCACGCAGGCCTGCAAGACGCTGCGCGAGGAAGGCTACCGGATCGTGCTGGTGAATTCGAACCCGGCGACGATCATGACCGACCCGGAACTCGCCGACGCGACTTACGTCGAACCGATCACGCCGGAAATCGTCGCGAAGATCGTCGAGAAAGAGCGCAACGTCGTGCCCGGCGGCTTCGCGTTGCTGCCCACCATGGGGGGACAGACCGCGCTCAATACCGCGCTCTCACTCCGCAAGATGGGCGTGCTCGAAAAATTCAACGTCGAGATGATCGGTGCCACCGCCGACGCCATCGACAAGGCCGAGGACCGCGAGCGTTTCCGCGAAGCGATGAAGAAGATCGGCCTCGAGACGCCGCGCTCGCACCAGATCAAGACACTCACGCAGGCGCTGCAAGTTCTCGACGACATCGGCCTTCCCGCCATCATCCGCCCGAGCTTCACGCTCGGCGGCACCGGCGGCGGTATCGCCTACAACAAGGCAGAGTTCATCGACATCGTCGAGCGCGGCATCGATGCCTCGCCCACCAGCGAAGTGCTGATCGAGGAGTCGGTGCTCGGCTGGAAGGAATACGAGATGGAAGTTGTCCGCGACAGGAAGGACAACTGTATCATCATCTGCTCGATCGAGAACGTAGACCCGATGGGCGTGCACACCGGCGATTCGATCACCGTTGCCCCGGCGCTGACGCTCACCGACAAGGAATATCAGGTGATGCGCGACGCCTCGATCGCCGTTTTGCGGGAGATCGGCGTCGAGACCGGCGGCTCCAACGTGCAGTTCGCGGTGAACCCGAACAACGGCCGCCTCATCGTTATCGAGATGAATCCGCGCGTGTCGCGCTCTTCTGCCTTGGCCTCGAAAGCGACCGGCTTTCCGATCGCGAAGGTCGCAGCGCGGCTCGCCGTCGGCTACACGCTCGATGAGATCGCGAACGACATCACCGGCGGCGCGACGCCCGCCTCCTTCGAGCCGACGATCGACTATGTCGTGACGAAAATCCCGCGCTTCGCTTTCGAAAAATTCCCCGGCGCGAATTCGGTGCTAACGACCTCGATGAAATCGGTCGGCGAAGCCATGGCGATCGGCCGCACCTTTCGCGAAAGCTTGCAGAAGGCGCTGCGCTCGCTGGAAACCGGCCTCACGGGCCTCGACGAAGTGCAGATCGAAGGCCTCGGCCAGGGCGACGACAAGAACGCGATCCGCGCCGCCCTGGGCACGCCAAAACCCGACCGGCTCTTGAAGGTCGCGCAGGCGATGCGGCTCGGCGTTCCCAACGACGTCATCCATCAAGCGTGCAACATCGACCCGTGGTTCCTTGCGGAAATTCGCGCGCTGATCGATACGGAAGAAGAGATCAAAACGAAAAACCTGCCGAAAACCGCGGGCGTCTTCCGGCGCCTGAAGGCGCAGGGATTTTCCGATGCGCGGCTCGCGACGCTTACAGGCTTGAGCGAAGCCGAAGTCACCAAGCGCCGCCGTGCGCTCGGCGTGCACCCGATTTACAAGCGGATCGACACCTGCGCCGCCGAATTCGCCTCGCCCACGGCGTATATGTACTCGACTTACGAGCCTCCCTTTGCCGGCACGCTCGCCGACGAAGCGCGCCCTTCGGACAAGAAGAAAGTCGCGATCCTCGGCGGCGGCCCGAACCGCATCGGTCAGGGCATCGAATTCGACTACTGCTGCTGCCACGCCGCCTTCGCGCTGAAGGAAGCGGGTTACGAGACCATCATGGTCAACTGCAATCCCGAAACGGTTTCGACCGACTACGACACCTCGGATCGCCTCTATTTCGAGCCGCTTACCGCGGAGGACGTGCTCGAAATTCTCGCGCGCGAGCAGACGAACGGCACGCTGCACGGCGCGATCGTACAGTTCGGCGGTCAGACGCCGCTCAAGCTCGCCGATGACATCGAAAAAGCCAAGGTGCCGATCCTCGGCACCTCGCCCGATATGATCGATCTCGCGGAAGACCGCGACCGTTTCAAGAAGCTTCTCGAAAAGCTCAAGCTCCGCCAGCCCGAAAACGGCATCGCGAAAAGCGCGGCCGAAGCGCGCCGCGTCGTCGAGCAGATCGGCTATCCGGTCGTCATCCGCCCGTCCTATGTGCTTGGCGGCCGCGCCATGGAAATCGTGCACGACTCCGCGTCGTTAGAACGCTACATGAAGGAAGCGGTTGTCGTCTCCGGCAAGAGCCCTGTGCTGATCGACCGCTACCTTTCCGACGCCATCGAGGTCGACGTTGACGCGCTTGCCGACGGCAAGGACGTCTTTATCTGCGGTATCATGGAGCACATCGAGGAAGCCGGCATCCATTCCGGTGATTCCGCCTGCTCGCTCCCACCGCATTCCTTGAAACCCGCGACGATCAAATCGCTGGAAGAGCAAACCAAAGCGCTTGCGCTCGCGCTCAAAGTCGGCGGGCTGATGAATGTACAATACGCGATCAAGGATGGCGAGATTTACGTGCTCGAAGTGAACCCGCGCGCCTCGCGCACGGTGCCCTTCGTGGCAAAAACGATCGGTATTCCTGTCGCCAAAATTGCGGCGCGAGTGATGGCGGGCGAAAGGCTCGCGGGTTTTCATCTCAAGCCGAAGAAACTCAATCACATCGCCGTCAAGGAAGCGGTCTTCCCCTTCGCCCGTTTCGGCGAAAACGTGGATACCGTGCTCGGCCCCGAGATGAAGTCGACCGGCGAGGTCATGGGCCTCGATTTCGACTATTCGATCGCCTTCGCGAAAAGCCAGCTCGGCGGCGGCACCGGGGTTCCCCGCTCCGGTACCGTTTTCATTTCGCTCCGGGAAAGCGACCGCCGCCCGGCGATCGTCGAGTCCGCCCGGCTCCTGGCCGATATCGGCTTCAAGCTGATCGCCACCTCCGGAACCCAGCGTTATCTGGCCGGCCAGGGCCTCCAGGTCGACAGGATTAACAAAGTGTTCGAGGGGCGCCCGCATATCGTGGACGCTATCAAAAACGGCCAGGTACAGCTCGTTTTTAACACCACCGAAGGGGCCCAAGCCCTTCAAGATTCACGATCTTTAAGGCGTGCCGCCCTCTTGCATAAAGTCCCGTATTACACCACCCTATCTGGAGCCGTCGCGGCGGCGCAGGGGATCAAGGCCTATCTGGGCGGTGATCTCGAAGTCTATGCGCTGCAAAGCTATTTCAGCGGGCGGGCCTGACGAACGGGCTCTTCCCGCGAAGCCAGCGGCGGCATGTTCGTAACCAGTGCGGCGATCGCTGCGAGCCGGTTTCCGGGCGCGCGGTCACCCGATTTTTGTGAGTCGACCAGGGTTTCGGAGAGAACCATGGAAAAGATCCCGATGACGGCGGCAGGATTTTCGTCGCTGGAGGCCGAGCTTCGTCACCGCCAGGCGGTGGACCGGCCGCGTATTATTCAGCAGATTACCGAGGCACGGAGCCACGGCGATCTTTCGGAGAACGCCGAATATCACGCGGCGAAGGAGCAGCAGTCGATCAACGAGGGCCGCATTGCGGAGCTCGAGGACAAGATTTCGCGCGCCGAAGTCATCGACGTTTCGAAGCTTTCCGGCGACACGATCACGTTTGGCGCGACGGTGACGCTTGTCGACGAGGACACCGACGAAAAGAAGGTCTGGCAAATTGTCGGCGATACCGAGGCCGACGCCAAGGCTGGCCGCATTTCCATCTCCTCGCCGCTCGCGCGCGCGCTGATCGGCAAGAAGAAGGGATCGTCCGTCGAGGTCAACACGCCGAAGGGCGCGAAAGCCTACGAAGTGCGTAAGGTGGAGTGGCGGTAATCGTTCGTCATGGCCGGGCTTGTCATCCAAGTCGGGTTTACCCGACTTGGGCTTTTAAATTGGCGAACTCGGGCAAGCCCGAGTTCGCATGCCATCCACGCCTTCCTCTCTTACTGTCCAAATTTCCGTAAAGACGTGGATGCCCGGCACAAGGCCGGGCATGACAACATTAGGCTTTAGAGCTTTCATCCAGCGGCACGCTCGCTTCATCCTTCGAGCGGCGAAGCGTGAGCGCCGTTTTTACGTTGCGCACATTCGGTGCCGCAGTAAGTTCCGCCACAAAACCCTGAAATGTATTCAAATCGGGCGCGACGCATTTCAGGATGAAATCCACCTCGCCCGAAAGCATCCAGCATTCGCGAACCAGGGGCCAGGCGCGCACGCGTTCTTCAAACGCGGCCAAATCCGCTTCCGCCTGGCTCACGAGATGCACCATGGCGAAGACAGTAACGTCGTAGCCAAGGCGCTTTTCGTCGAGGAGCGCCCGGTAGCCGCGGATGATCCCAGCCTCTTCCAGCGCCCGCATCCGGCGCAGGCAGGGCGGCGCGGAAATGCCGACCCGGCGGGATAATTCCACATTGGTGATACGGCCATTACGCTGCAACTCGGCGAGGATTTTCCAGTCGATCGCGTCGAGTTGCTGATGCATCAACCCACCCCTAAGTAGCCCAGCAAATGGGGCTCCCGGACGTGTAGAGGTCGGGCTCAAGGGGCGCAAGGTTTGCTGCAAGTTTGACTCAAGCTTTCGGCGCAATATGGGGTTAGAGCTTTGGTTCATCGACAATTTCCCCCGATCACCTGTGGAAACGAGACTGTGTTTGGCAGGTACGGTATGTAGACGCCATATAAGGGTGCGACTGCGATTCCAGTAACGTACCCGGAGGGGCGGTTTTTCAATGGCAAGCGAACACGTGCGCGTAGCAATTATTGGCTCCGGTCCGGCCGGTTATACAGCTGCGATTTATGCTGCGCGCGCGATGCTGTCGCCCGTGCTGATTCAGGGCGCCCAGCCCGGCGGGCAGCTTACGATCACGACGGATGTGGAAAACTATCCCGGCTTCGCGAAAGTGATTCAGGGCCCGTGGCTGATGGAAGAGATGCGGGCGCAGGCCGAACACATGGGCACGCGCATCGTGACCGACACCGTGACCGGCCTTGAGACGGCGGCGCGGCCGTTCAAGCTTACGCTCGAAAGCGGCGACATCTTCCATGCCGACACCGTGATTCTCGCGACGGGCGCACAAGCGCGCTGGCTGAACATTCCATCCGAGCAGAAATTCAGGGGCTTTGGCGTTTCCGCCTGCGCCACCTGCGACGGATTCTTTTTCCGCAACAAGGAAGTACTCGTGGTCGGCGGCGGTAACACCGCAGTCGAGGAAGCGCTGTTCCTCACCAACTTCGCCTCCAAGGTCACGGTCGTGCATCGCCGCGACGCTTTTCGTGCGGAAAAGATCTTGCAGGATCGCCTGTTCAAGCATCCGAAGATCGAGGTGATATGGGATACGGTGCTCGACGACGTCATCGGCCAGGCCGATCCGTTGAAGGTCACGCACGCAAAACTCAAGAACGTGAAGACCGGCGAAATCACCGAGCGCAAGGTCGACGGCATTTTCATCGCAATCGGCCACAAGCCCGCGACCGAGCTTGTCGAAGGCAAGCTCAAGATGAAAGCGAACGGCTATGTCTGGACGGCGCCCGATTCCACCGCGACGTCCATCCCCGGCGTTTTCGCCGCGGGCGACATCGCCGACGACGTATTCCGCCAGGCAGTGACAGCCGCCGGCCTCGGCTGCATGGCGGCGCTCGAAGCCGAACGGTATCTCGCGCATCAGGAAGACCACCGTGCAGCCGCCGAATAAAATGGATTGGGAGAAGCTGAAGATCTTCCACGTCGTCGCAGAGGCGGGAAGCTTCACGCATGCCGGCGAAACGCTCGGGCTGTCTCAGTCCGCGGTGAGCCGGCAGATTTCCGCGCTCGAGCAGGAATTGAAAGCAACGCTGTTCCACCGCCACGCGCGCGGCCTGATGCTCACCGAGCAGGGCGAGACGCTCTATCGCACGGCGCACGAGGTTTTCATGAAGCTGGAAGCGGCGGTCGCGCAGCTCTCCGACAGCCGTGAGAAACCGAACGGCGAATTGAAGGTGACGACCGCGGTCGGCCTCGGCAGTTTTTGGCTGACGCCCAAGATCGGCGAGTTTCTGGAGCTTTATCCCGAGATTTCGATTCGTCTCGTTTTCTCCGACGAGGAGCTCGATCTCTCCATGCGCGAGGCCGACGTTGCGATCCGGCTCAGGCAGCCGGTGCAGGGAGATCTCGTCCAGCGCAAGCTTTTCACCGTGCACTTCCATGCTTACGCTTCGCCCGATTATCTCAAGAAAAACGGGCATCCGCGTTCGCCAGAAGAACTCGACGGCCATCGCCTGCTCACGCTCGGCGGACAGGTGCCCTCGTTCTATTCGGGCCTGAATTGGCTGGTCGAAGCGGGCCGCAATGGCGGCGAACCGCGGCCTGTCGCGCTCACCGTCAACAACGCCATGGGCCTGCGCGCGGCGGTGGAAAACGGCGCGGGCATTGCAACTCTGCCCGACTACATCGCCGAAGGCGCTTCGCTCGTGCAGTTGTTCTCGGATCGGGACGCGCCCACGCTCGACGCTTACTTTGTCTATCCCGAAGAATTGCGCTCGCTTACGCGCTTGCAGGTATTCAGAGACTTCCTGATCTCGAAGGCGCAGCGCTGGAGCTACTGATCCCGAAAAGCGGCTAATTAATTCAACTTGATTGGATCGAGACGTAGCGTTGCGCCGCCCGCATGTCGGCCATGCGGGGATTCGGATTGCTCAAAAACACAGCCGGACGCATCGTGGAAGTACAAGAAGCGTTCGTGTCCTCCCCTCCGACACGGCCTTCCTTTGGACACTCGCCACGATAGTGACGAGGAACTCGTCGGACTCCACCCCCATCCCCGGAGTCCGGCGAGTTTTTTTATGACAGTTGTATACATGTGCATGCAAACTGCATTGTATTGCATTCACATGTACAATTTTTCGCTTTCCAGGCCTTTGTAGAGATCGGCGACATACTCGCCGTAGCCGTTGAACAGAAGCGTTGGCCGGCGGTCGCCTGTACCGATGTCGCGCTCAGTCGCCTGGCTCCATCGTGGATGCGCGACCTGCGGATTCACATTCGCCCAGAAACCGTATTCGCTCGCCTGCAGCACCTCCCAGGTGCCGACCGGCCTCTTGTCGGTGAAAGTGAAGCGCACGATCGATTTGATGCCCTTGAAGCCGTATTTCCAGGGCGTAACGAGCCGAAGCGGCGCGCCGTGCTGTTTCACAGCGGGCTTGCCGTAAATTCCCGTCACCAAGAATGTCAGCTCGTTCGTCGCTTCCGCCATGGTGAGCCCTTCCACATAGGGCCAGGGGAAAAGCGGTAGCCGTTGCGCCGGCGCCATCGAGCTGTCGAGGAACGATTCCATCTTGACGTATTTCGCGGACGATAGCGGCTTCGCAAATTCTACGAGCTTCGCCATCGCGAACCCCGTCCACGGCACAGCCATCGACCACGCTTCCACGCAGCGCATGCGATAGAGACGTTCTTCGAGCGGCATTGCGCGAATGAGATCGTCGATGCCGACGGTCTTTTCCTTTTCCACCATGCCGTCGAACTTCACCGTCCACGGCCGCGTCTTCAGTTGCTGCGCATGGCTTGCGATATATTTGTCCTGACCGTATTCGTAGAAATTGTTGTAGTAACTCGCGATCTTCTCCGGCGTGATCTCGCGATCGAGTTTGTACTTTTCGTTACGCTTCGCCGGATAAAGATCGGCGGTCGGGTCGGCGCCCTCGGCGCAGCCCACTTTCGAAATCGAGGTCACCCCCGCGAGCGCCGTGACCCCGCGCAACAGCGCGCGCCGGCTCATGAACAAGTGTTCTGGAGCAGCCTGCGATTCCGGGATCTCCCAGCCGCGGCGATGGATGATGTTCATGCGATTCCTCCGACCCGATGCTTTCGGCTACACCGGCTCGAATATCAACGACAAGTCACAATCACGCGCGCAAAGCCTTAAGCCCGCGGCAAGGGCGGTGTCCGTGAGATTCCGGTAGGGCCGGCCTCGAAGGCCGCGCCGAGACGCTGCGAAGCCTTCAGCGGCTACCTTAAGCTGCCGCTTTCCTCGCTGCCACGACCTGCTCTGCGTTCTTGCCGGTGAGCTCCTGCAAGTGATCGAATTTGAACGAGAGCCCTCCGACCCCGGCGGTGGCCGAGCGGACTTCCACGATCAAGTCGCCGATCGCGGCCTCCGGCAGGAGCGCCTTCACTACGTCCCATCCGTCCCAGCCCTCGCGCGCTTCGAAGCCGAGGATTTGCCCGTGCCGCTGCGCAAGGATCGCATTGATCTTCGCGGTCGCATCCGACGGGCAAACGATTTCGACAGAGAAAATCGGCTGCAACAGCACCGGCTGGCATTGCGGCAAGCCCTCGCTCATGGCGAGGCGTCCGGCGAGCTGAAACGCCATGTCGGAAGAATCGACCTCGTGATACGAGCCATCAGTAAGCGTCACCGAAATATCGACCACGGGGAAACCGAGGGGGCCGCATTTCAGATAGCTCTTCACGCCCTCCTCGACCGACGAGAAATACTGCTTCGGCACTGTGCCGCCTTTTACGGTCTCGCTGAAGCGGAAACCCTCGCCGCGCGCGAGCGGCTTGATATCGAGGATAACGTCGCCGAACTGGCCGTGGCCGCCGGTTTGTTTCTTGTGGCGCCCGCGCTGCGTGATCGGCTTCTTGATGGTCTCGCGATAGCCGACCGCGGGCGTGTGCGTCCTCGCGGTAACGCCAAAGCGCGAAACGAGCCGCTCCGTCGCGACCCGGAGATGCATTTCGCCTTGCCCCCACAGCACGATCTCGCCGCTTTCGGTATTGTGCTGAACGACGAGCGAAGGGTCTTCGTCCATGAGTTTGTTGAGTGCGAGCCCAAGCTTCACATCGTCTTTGCGCTCGACCGCCGCGATCGCGAGCGCCATCACCGGCGGCGGAGGCGCGAGCGGTGCGAGCTGTTTCGCCGGTTTTTTGCCGGCCGTGATGGTCTCGGAAGTTTTCACCGGATCGAGCTTGCCGAATGCGACCGTATCCCCGATTTTCGCCGCCCCGCGCTTTTCCTGATTGGCGCCGAACGTCTTGAACACACCCGCGACGCGTGCGCTCTCGCCCGCGCCGTTCAGGACGTTCGCGCCCTCGCCGATCTCGCCCTGAAGGACGCGCGAAACAGACAGCTTCCCGCCATGCGCCGTGTGCCAGGTCTTGATTACCTGCGCGACGGGATCGCCGTTTTCGACGCCGAGCCGCGCCGCGGTCTGCACGATGCCCGGCGCTTCGTGACGAAGCGCCTTCAGGAGCCGCAGCACGCCGTTTGCATGCAGGGCGGAGCCGATCAGCACCGGACAGATTGCGCCCTCGCGCAATTCCTTGGTGAGATCGTCGAACACCTTGTCACGCGGCGGCTCGATGTCCTCCAGCAGCTGTTCCATCAACTCGTCGTCATGATCGGCGAGTTTTTCGAGCATCGAGAAGCGCGCGTCCTTCTTCCGCGCCTGATTGTCGTTGTCGAATTCGATGACTTCGCTCGCGGCGTGTTCGCGATAGATGAAAGCGCGCTCCAGCGCGAGGTCGACGAAGCCCATCACGATCCCGTCTTTCCAGATCGGGATTTGCCGCAGCACCAGCGGCACGCGCGAGGCGGGCTGCAGAAGGCTGAGCGTCTCGCGCACGCGCTTGTCGGCCTTGTCAATTTTGTTGATAAACAGGAAACGCGGAATGTTCTGGTCCTCGAGCTCGCGCATCACAAGCTGCAACTGCGGAAGCTTACGCTCGTCCGCCTCGCATACGACCACCGCCGCATCGCAGGGCGGCAGTGCCGCGCGCATTTCGTGCATGAATTCGACTGAGCCGGGACAATCGAGAAACGTATAGGTGTCGCCGAGAAAATCGGTGGAGGCGACGGAAAGCTCCACGCTCATTTTGTGGTCGCGCGATTCAGCGCTCGCGTCGCCCACGGTGTTACCTGCCGCGACCGTGCCGGGGCGCTGAATTGCGCCGGTGCGTGAGAGAATCGCTTCCAAGAGCGAAGTCTTGCCGGATTGGTATGGGCCCACGAGCGCGATGCACCGTGGTCCCCTAGAACTCGAGCCGTTGGTGGTTCTTACTGCGTCCGCCATGGAGGCCTCCCTGCATTTTGAGGGGCCCTGGCGCCGCCCTTGCGAATGCCAGGGCTTGCGGGTCGCGGAAATGGGCGATCCGGGGGACTATCGTTTCAGGGGAATGCGTCGAGCGCAAGCGCGCAACTGGTGTAGCCCGAAAAATAAACGGCCCGGTAATGCCCGGGCCGTCAACTTTCACGGAACTTGGTATTTTAGCGGAGCGACAACGCCGTAACGCCGAGCGCGACATTGAAGCCCGAATTACCCTCGCCCGAAAGCGGTTGGAGGGCGATCGTATTATCCGAACCGCCAACCAGCGCGTTTCCGCCGACACCCGCCCCGATCGATGCGCTGGCCGAACCGCCCGCATACGTACCCGCGAGCGCGTGACGGCCGATTCGCCGTGTCGGAGCATAGACGTTCCACACCAGCGTCCCGCCGTTCGTGAAACCTAGATCAAGACCGATGCGGCCCGCGCGGCCCTTATAGTATTGCGTGCGGCCGCCAAAATTGGACCGGAAGGCGCAACGCATCTCCCTCTCGGAGGCCACGACATAGCCCACGGATGGCGCCACCTGGCAACTCAGCACGCCGACCTCGACCGCGGCCGAAGCCGGAACGGATGTAGCCGCGATGCCGGCAATTGCAGCAGCAGTGGCTAGGGCGGGTAGACGGATTCTCATGAAAACCCTCCTGATCGTTGAACCAACAAAAGCGTAGCAATGCCCCGGAGATTCCCCGGGGCAACGAAGGCGCAACGATACAAACTCGGGGACTAGCGCAACGATCCGCAGAACCGTTGAATCCTGCTGCAGGCTTCTTCGAGATCCTTGGTCGCTGTCGCGTAGGAAATGCGAAAAGCCGGCGCAGTCCCGAAGGCCGTACCGTGCACCACAGCAACGCCTTCGGCGGACAAAAGTTCCTTCACGAAATCCTCGTCGGTTTCGATCTTTTTCCCCGACGGCGCGGTCTTCCCAATCGTCCCTTTACAGGACGGATAGACGTAAAACGCACCTTCCGGCTTCGGACAGGAAAGCCCCTTCGACTGGTTGAGCATCGACACGACCAGGTCGCGGCGTTCCTTGAACACCTTGTTGTGCTTTGTGATGAAATCCTGCGGCCCGTTCAATGCTTCGACGCCCGCCCATTGCGTGATCGACGTCGGGTTCGAGGTCGACTGCGACTGCAAGGTAGCCATCGCCTTGATGAGCTTCTCGGGACCGGCGCCGTAACCGAGACGCCAGCCTGTCATGCAATAGGCCTTCGACATGCCGTTCATCGTCAGCGTGCGGTCGTAGAGATTAGGCTCGACCTGCGCTGGCGTCGTGAACTCGAAGTCGTCGTAGACGAGATGCTCGTACATGTCGTCGGACAGAATCCAGACATGCGGGTGTTTCACCAAAACATCCGTGAGCGCCTTCAGCTCGGCGCGCGAATAGGCCGCGCCCGACGGGTTCGAGGGCGAGTTGAAGATCAGCCACTTCGTTCTCGGCGTGATCGCGCGCTCGAGATCCTCGGGCTTCATCTTGAAGCCGCTCTCGAGCGTCGTCTGCACCGGCACGGGCTTCGCGCCCGCGAGCAGCACGATATCCGGATAGCTCACCCAATACGGCGCGGGAATGATCACCTCGTCGCCTGGATTCAGCGTCACCATCAGCGCGTTGTACAAGATCTGCTTGCCGCCGGTGCCGACCGAGACCTGCGAGGTTTTGTAGTCGAGGCCGTTCTCGCGCTTGAACTTGCCGACGATCGCCTGCTTTAGCTCAGGGATTCCGTCGACGATCGTGTATTTCGACTCGCCGCGCCGGATTGCCGCGATCGCGGCCTCCTTGATGTTCTCGGGCGTGTCGAAGTCAGGCTCCCCTGCGGAAAGACCGATGATGTCTTTCCCCTGCGCTTTCAGCTCTTTCGCGAGACCGGTAATGGCGATCGTAGGCGAAGGCTTGATGCGGCCGATCGAGTCGGCGAGGAAACCCATGTCTTGCTCCTAAAGGCAGGTGTTAAGGCCGCGGGAAAATAGTCGGAGAGCCGCTGCATCGCAACCGAAATCGGCCCGAAAAGCGCGGATTTCTCCGCCAATCGGCTCAGCTATGCGCGAGAGTCGCACCTGAAACGGTGCGCACCGCTTGCTCTTCTTTCGTCCGCACGACGATCAGCAAAAAGATCGTCATGAGCATCAGGAAGCCGACCGGCAGATAGATCGTATGGGCGATGGTGCGCGCGAGCACCGGCACGAACCAGGCAAGCGCAAGCAGGGTCTTGTCCCAGGGTTGAAACCCTTGCGCGAATCCTTGCGCCGCAAGGAAAGCGAGCGCCATGCCGAAAACAACGAAGTCGTAGTCGAACATATAAGGCGAAACCAGCAGGCTCCCGGCGATCAAGGCCGCGGCCTGCAACGGAAACGAGACTTTGCTTCGCCATATCCAGATGACCGTCACCGTGACGGCGATCGCGACGAGCGTTTGCAGGGCGTAGCCTAATGCGACCGGGCCATGCCACAGCCGCACCCAGGCAAAGATGCTTTGCAGTTTCTGAAAGCCGGTATCGCCCGCTTCCAACACGATCGCGCGCGTGAGCGGAAGTGAATCGAAGAACGCCTGCCAAACCGGCCAGCCCCAGATCAGATAGGTGACGCCGATTGTCGCCATGACGGTCGCCGCCGCCGCTGCAAAAGCGCGCCAATAGCCGCCCACGGCCAGCGCAATCGGAAGCAGCAAGCCGAATTGCGGCTTGTAGGCGAGAAGCCCGAACAACACACCGGCCAGAATTTCCTGCTTGCGCAGCGCGAGCAATCCGCCCGCCATCAGCGCTGCGGTCAAAAATCCATTCTGCCCGTGACCGAGGCAGATCAGCACCGCCGGAAAACCGAAGCCGAACAGGAGCGCGCTTCGATACGGCAGGATTTTCCAATAGATGAAGCCGGCGGCGGCGAGACTCGCGCCCTGCCAGACGAAATACGCCATGAGATACGGTATCGTCGCGAACAGCGCGGCAAGCAGCAGGAAAATCGGCGGATAGCTCCACGGCGAGAGTTTCTCCGTGCCGAAAATCTGGTGCTGCGCGGCAAATAGCGCACCCCAATCATAAGCCTGCGGCGCGTGCCCTTGTAACGCCATCAATCCGGCGCTCCAAAAGCACGAAAAATCGGTGCCGAGCGGCCGTCCCGCGTAATCGAGCAGACCGTGCGAGTTCAGGAACAAAAGTGCAAGCGAGACGACCGTGCCCGCGCTCGTCATCCAGGCCGCGAAGCGCGACGTCGAGGGCGAAAGCCACGCACCGGAGGAGAGACGTTGCGCGAAGGATTCAGCGGACACGGCTGACTTTTTTATCCTGCGCCCGCGGTTTGAGCCGCACCCAGGTCACCTTGCCCGGCGCGAACAATTCGCGTCCGGCCTTCGACCACAGGGGCGGCGCGTGATCCCCCACAATCAGAATTTCCGTCGGCGGAATATCGGCGGTCATCTTGACGAGGCTTTCGAGCAAATCGATCCACATCTCGGTCATGTAACAGACTTCGACATGGCCGATGGCGCCGCCGTTCTTCTCGCAGCCGAGCCGTGGCGTGCCTTCATGCGGCGCGATCGGCACATGGGTCGAGAGCGTCATCCAGTAAAAGAAAGTCGGCTTCTTCGCTTCGCGCAACTGCTTCCCGATCATCGGGACGAGATCGACGTCGCAAGGCCCGCGGAACGGTCCGCCGCATTTCCGCTGCGACACGCCGACAAGGTCCTGGCCGAAAATCCGCTTCTCGAAACCGAGTTTTGGGTACCAGTCGGCGCGCCCGAAAAAAGCGCTGGTGAAATTGTGCAGCGAAATCGTCTGATAACCGCGCTCGTCCATCAGTTTCGGCAGACAAACGATCGAGTCGTCTTTCGCAACTTCGAGATAGGATTTGCGCGTGTTGCAAAGTTCGCGCATCTCGGCGGCGGTGGTCGATCCGTAATAGGTCGCGTCGCCGATCGAAACGTCGTAGCGCTTCAGAAGGTCGGCGTTCCGGAAGGATTGCAGCAGCAGATCCTGCTTGGCGGGATCGTGAAACTCGCCCATGGCTTCGACGACGACGAGGAGAACGCTTTTCGGCTTGCCGGCAAGAATCGCTTGACGGAAACCCGATTCTTCCCCCGCCGAATCCATCGGCTTGCCCGCACCGAACAATGTACCGAACTGGTAATGAGGAGACGTATTCGCTGCGAGATCGGCAGCCGCGAGCGCAAGCGCAAGCACAAACAGCACGACCGGATTGCCGCGCTTCAGCGCGTCGCGCTTGAATATCAGCACCACGAGATTCGCGGCGATCACCGCCGTCAGTCCCGCGATCAACGCCATATAGAGCGGCGATTGAAAAAATTTCAGCTCGCCGCTGAGATGAATCGCGAGACCGATTTCGGAAGGCGACAGCCCGAACAACAGCGCGATTGTCGAAACCGCATCGTACGCCGCCGCCGCGATATAGAGTGCGATCACAGCCGGCGCAGGCGCAAGCCGCGCAATCATGGCGACCGTTGCGTAACAAAGAATGGGCCCCGTACGGGGCGGGCAGCCGATGCCCGCGATCAGCGCGCCGAGCGAAAGTGCGTTCGGGAGCACCAAGCCCGCGATGCACAAAAATAGGGTCGGATTGGAAAGCCAGGCGAAACGGGCCGGCAAACCTTGTGCAAGAGCAGCCTGCCGCACGGCGAACCTCCGAAATCCCGGGAACCGCCAGAGGTCAGCCCAAAACCCCTAAAAAACCTTGAAGAACCGGCAACCACGGCGCGCATACCGCCGCCAGAACCGCGCGGTTTTATGGGGCGCCCTGCATCGAACGCATGCCGCGGTTTGTCGCATTCCCGGATATGGCTGCTAGGATCGGCCTCGAAGCAAGCCCGCCAGGGGCAAGGAGGACGCCATGAAGCTCACCGCCCAGCAGCTCAAGGATTTCAACGAGCAGGGCTATCTGTTCTTCCCCAACTGCTTCAGCGAGGAAGAAGTCGCCGTCATGCGCTCGGAAGCGGAAAACATCTACCGCACCGAACGCAAGGAAGTCTGGCGCGAGAAAACCGG
>JAJPHK010000063.1 GCA_021325315.1 Alphaproteobacteria bacterium | reverse complement strand
TGGTTTGCGACAAGGAGACGGCGGCGCGCCGCTTCGATCTTCCCATCGACCGCGAAGGGGATGTGGTCGTGATCAGCGACCGCGAAACCTGCATCGGCATGACGCCGGCAAAGCACGACATGAGGGGTCTCGCCGGCCACCGCCTGCGCACCCATGGCGGCATCTCGGAGCAAAAAGTTCCGCTGGTGCTGAACTACCCGCTGTACGAGACTTATGCCGAACGGGCGGCGCGCGGCGGCGTGAAGAACTACCAGGTGTTCGACTTCGCCGTGAACGGAGCCGCCGTGGAAGCGGAGGCGAACGAACAAAAGAACCGCAAAATAAGAGCGGGGGTAGGAGGATGAATATCATGACGCGCAGCGCCAAAGCGGCCATTTACGAGGCGCCGAACACACCTTTCGTGATCAAGAGCTACCCGCTGCGTCCGGTGAAGCCGGGCGAGGTGCTGGTGAAGATCACGATGTCGACAATCTGCCGCTCGGATATCCACTCCTATGAAGGCCGCCGGCCCAATCCGTGCCCCGGCATCCTCGGCCATGAAATCATCGGCATCATCGAGGAAATCGGCGCGGGAATCGACAAGGACATGCGCGGCGACCTGTTGAAGAAAGGCGATCGCATCACCTGGAGCGAATATTTCTTCGAAGGCGACAACTACTATCGCGAAGTTCACGACATGCCGCAGAAGTGCGGCGGCTTGCGGAAATACGGGCATGATCTGGTGTCGGACGATCCGCATTTCCTCGGCGGTTTCGCCGAATATTGCTACATCCTGCCCGGCACCTGGATTCTCAAACTTCCCGACGAACTGAGCGACGAGGAAGCGACGCCCTTGAATTGCGGCGTTGCGACCATGGCGTCGGTTACGGAAGCAGCGGAAATTGCGCTCGGCGACGCGGTCGTAGTGCAGGGGCTCGGATTGCTTGGGCTCTATGGTTGCGCCATGGCGAAAGCGCGCGGCGCACGGCTCGTAATCGGGCTCGATGCCGTTCCCGACCGGCTCGAAGTCGCCAAGAAATTCGGCGCTGATCATACCTTCAACATCAAGGGCATGTCCGACAAGGACGTCGTTTCGAAAGTGCGCGCGCTCTGCAAGCCGGACGGCGCGGACGCGGTGATCGAAGTCTGCGGCGTGCCCGACGTGATCCCGCAGGGCTTGCAGTGTCTGCGCATCGGCGGGCGTTACGTACTTGGCGGGCTCGTCAATCCCGACGCGAATGTGACGATCGACGCCAACATGCTCGTGAAGCGCTGGATCACGATGCGGGGCATCCACAATTATCATCCGCGGCATCTCATCCAGGCGCTCGATTTTGTGATGGTGAACCGCAAGCGGTTCCCGTTCAAGGAAATCGTCGATTCCAAATTCGCGCTCAAGGATCTCGATCTCGCGTTCAAGAAAGCGTCGGAGCGCAGCGTGCTGCGCGCGGCGATCGTGCCCTAATGCATGGAACGGCCATGAAAGCGCCCGATCTCAATTTCAAGCCGCGCGGCATTTATGTCGGGGGAAAATGGGAAACGCCCGCCGAAGACAAGAGCTTCGTGTCGATCAATCCCTCGAACATGGAAAAGATCGCCGACGTTCCGTTTGCGACGGAGGCGGATGTCGACCGCACGGTGAAAGCGGCCAAGGTGGCTTTCAAGGAATGGCCGCGCGTTCCGATCAAGGAGCGTGCGCGGTGCCTGGTGCAGCTCGCGGAAAGAATCGAGAAGTACGCGGACGAACTCGCGCTGATGGACGCAGTCGATTCCGGTAATGCGATCGCCGGCATGCGCGGCGACATGACGTGGACGGCGGATTCGCTTCGCTTCTTCGCGGGCATGATCACGGAGATCAAAGGCGAAACCTTTTCGCAAGGTCCGCGGCATTTGAATTTCACCCGGCGGCAACCTTATGGCGTCGTGGTCAAGATCAATCCGTTCAATCATCCGTTTCGCTTCTGCGCGGAAAAGGCGGCGGCGCCGCTTGCGGCTGGAAACTGCGTCGTCATCAAGGGATCGGAACAGGCGCCGCTTTCGAGTCTCAAGCTCGGCGAATTGTGCGACGGAATCTTTCCGCCCGGCGTCGTCAATATCGTCACCGGCGACGCAAAAACCGGCTCCGCGCTCGTGCGTCATCCGGACGTGCACCGCATCGGTCTTGTGGGCTCGGTCGCGACCGGCAAGGCGATCGCGCGGGAAGCGGCGGACGGCCTCAAGCGCTGCAGCTTCGAGCTCGGCGGGAAAAATCCGATCATCATTTTCCCCGACGCCGATCCGAAGAAAGCCGCCACGGCCGCGCTTAAGGGCATGAACATGAACCGGCAGGGGCAATCCTGCTCCTCGACCTCGCGCGTCTTCGTGCACGAGTCGTTACACAAAAGCGTCACGGAGGAGCTGGTAAAGCAGGCGGAGGCGTTGCCGATCGGCGCGCCGTGGCTCAAGGAAAACGATGTCGGCCCGATCGTCTCGCAACGCCAGCATGACCGCATCATGAGCTACATCGACTCCGCGAAGTCCGAAGGCGCGAAATTGCTCACGGGCGGCGGCAAGCCGCCGGACAAGTCGCTGCACAAGGGCCTCTTCATCGCGCCGACTGTGTTCGACGACGTGAAGATGACGATGAAGATCGCGCGCGAGGAAATCTTCGGGCCGGTGATGTCGGTCATCACCTGGCGCGATTACGAGGACATGCTGGAGAAGGCGAACTGCCTCGAATACGGCCTCACTGCCGCGATCGTGACGAACAATCTCGCGGAAGCGATGGAAACGGCCGAGCGCGTCGAGGCCGGCTATGTCTGGATCAACTCGAACGGCCGCTATCTCGGCGCGCCCTATGGTGGCTGGAAACAGAGCGGCATCGGCGAAGAAGAATGCTTCGACGAGATGCTCAGCTACACGCAGATCAAGAACATCAACATGCGCTGGTAGTTGAGGGGGAGGGCGAATTGTCCGTTATTGAAAAATTCGATGCAGAGGCGATTTATTCGGATTTTGGCGATAATCGCCGCGATGTTAGCGTTTTTGCCGCGATCGCCGCCGATTTATCGACAAGCACCGGCCAGCTGCCTGCCGATCGCCTTGGCGTCGATCCAATGATCGGACGCAGACGCTTGCAAAAGAAAGAAAATTGAAAAGGGGAGCGCCGAACGTCAACTCGTTCAGTCGGCACAAGAACGAATTAAACAGGGAGGAAGGAAATGCGCATATTCAAGAAGCTCGCCGCAGTCGCGTTATTCGCGATGCTCGCGGCGCCCGCCTTGGCCCAAGCAAACGATCCCGCGAAAACCGGCATCCTGCGGATCGGATTCATTCCCGCCGAGGATTCCCGCGCGATGGTGCGGCAATCGCAGGACATTCTCGATATTGTCGCGAAGCAGACGGGCCTGAAAGTCGAAGCTTTCGTGGGTTCGGATTATAACGGCACGATCGAAGCGCTCCGGAACGGCCATGTCGACGTCGCGCTCCTGGGACCGTTCTCTTATATCCTCGCGACGACCCAAGCTCCTGTCGAAGCGTTCGCGGTGACGGTGATCGCGAAGACCATGCAGCCGAGCTACAAGTCGATCATCATCGCGCGTAAGGACAGCCCGATCAATTCGATCGACGATCTCAAGGGCCACACCTACGCGTTCGTCGATCCGGGCTCGACCTCGGGTTACATGGTGCCGGCGGCCGCCTTCAAGAAAGCGGGCATCACGCCGGAAAAAGATTTCAAGCAGGTGATGTATTCCGGCGGCCACGACGCGACGATTGTCGCCGTCGGCGAAGGCAAGGTCGAAGCGGGCTCCGTCGCAGACCGCATTTTCGAACGTGGTTGCGCGAAGGGCCTTGCCGATTGCAGCAAGATCAAGACGATCTGGGAATCGCCCCCGATCTGGAACGATCCGGTGCTCTATCGCAAGAACATGCCGGAAGACCTCAAGAAGAAGATCCGCGACGCATTCTACAGCGTGAAGAACCTTCCGTTCGGCGAAATGGGTACGGTCGCGCGTTTCGATCCGATCACCGACAAGGACTACGATCCGCTGCGGGATATCGCCAAGACGCTGAATCTGGATCTCGCGAAGGTAAAGTAAGCTAGCGAAAGTGGCGGCGAGCGGTCGCAAGAACCGCCGCCGCCGATCGGCGGCACAAAACAAAAACAACCGCCGAGGAACGTAGTTCCGGGAGGGATTGCACGCGTGAACGATCTTCAGTCCACGACGGCTCAAGGAATATCGGTGTGTCGATTTCAATAGAAGCCAAGACCCAATCCGTTTTTGACGAGCTGGCGGCGCGGCAAACTTGGCGCTTCAAGCATATCGTCATCATCGCGCTCGTCGTGGCGTTTCTCGTTTGGTGCGCGGACGGCGTGAATCTGCGGCCGCGCGAAGTGTTCAATGCGGTCCCCATCATCGGCGATTATTTCGCGCGCATGTGGCCGCCGAAATGGGGATTCGTCGAGCAAATCTGGAAGCCGTCACTCGAGACCCTCTACGTCGCGCTGTGGGGCAACGTGCTTGCGACGATCGTTGGACTTCCGCTCGGCTTGCTTGCCGCGAGCTCGGTCAATCACTCGAGCGTTCTTCGCAGCGGCGCAATGGGCGTCCTGAATGTCTTCCGCAGTATTTCGGAACTGATCTGGGCGATTTTGTTCGTCGCCGCGGTCGGTCTCGGGCCGTTTCCCGGCGCGCTTGCGCTCGGCATGAATTACGGCGGCATTCTCGGGCGGCTTTACGCCGAGGCGATCGAGAATGTCGACAAGGGGCCGATCGAGGCGATGGAAGCGACCGGCGCGAGCCGCCTGCAGGTCGTCCTGTTCGCGATCCTGCCGCAGGCGCTGCCGCAATTTGTGACCTACAACCTTTACTGGTTCGAGGTCGGCGTGCGTTCGGCCACCGTGCTCGGCATGGTTGGCGCCGGCGGCATTGGCTTCGAGCTCATCACCTCGATCCGCCTGTTCGAGTGGCGCGAGGTGGGGCTCATTCTCCTCTTCATCCTCGGCATGGTCACGATCATCGACCACGCCTCCACCTTCATCCGCAGCCGGCTCTACTGATGGATCAGCCCATGCTCATGCCGAATACGACCAAGACAAAAACGATCCTCTCGGTGCAGGATCTGACGAAGAGCTATGGCGGCGCGATCCATGCGCTACGCGGCATCAATGTGGATGTGCACGAGGGCGAATTCCTGGTGATCCTCGGGCCGAGCGGCGCCGGCAAATCGACGCTGTTGCGCTGCCTCAACCGGCTCGTGGAGCCCACGAGCGGCAAGATTTTGCATAACGGCGAGGAAATCACCGGCAAACGCGTAAACCTCCGCGCGCTCCGCCAGGAATTCGGCATGGTGTTTCAGCAGTTCAACCTGGTGAAGCGCCTGTCGGTGCTGACAAACGTGCTCACGGGCCGGCTCGGCTATCGCAGCACCTGGCGCAGCCTCTTCTATAATTTCTCGAAGGAAGACAAAAAGATCGCCATCGAGAGCCTCGCGCGCGTTAACATGGAGCACAAGGCCTTCCAGCGCGCCGATACGCTCTCCGGCGGCGAACAGCAGCGTGTCGCGATTGCGCGGGCGCTCGCGCAGCAGCCGACGATCATTCTCGCGGACGAGCCGGTTGCGAGTTTGGATCCGAAAATCGCGCGGCAGGTGCTGAACTATCTCAAGCAGGTGACGCATGAGCTCGGCATCACCGTGATCTGCAACCTGCATCAGGTGGAATACACGCGCGAATTCGCCGAGCGCATCGTGGGCATGAGCCGCGGCAAGGTTGTGTTCGAAGGAACGGCCGAGGATCTGACCGACGAGATCCTGCACCGCATTTATTACAAGGATCCGGACGAGGAGGAGAAAAACGGAAAATGACTTCCGCCACCTTCGAATCCGCTGTCCAAGCCACGCTGCAGCGAGAAGTGCAGGTGCGGCTGCGCCGCTACCTCAAATTGGCGATTTATGGCGCGATTGCGGTCGCGGCACTTTGGTATGCGGCCGTGCAAATCAAGCTCAGTTTCGGTGCGCTCATTTCCGGCGTGCCGTTCATGTGGGACTTCATCACGCGACTCTTCCCGCCTGATTTTTCCTATCTTTCCGTGCTTGGGAACGCCACGATCGAAACCATTCAGATCGCCATCTGGGGCACGCTGCTGGCGATTCTGCTGTCCATTCCGCTGTCGTTCCTCGGCGCACGCAACACCACGCCGCACATCATCGTCTTTCACCTCACGCGGCTGCTCTTGAACTCGCTGCGCGCGATCAATGAGCTCGTCTTCGCGCTGATTTTCGTCAGCGCAGTGGGCCTGGGGCCGTTCGCCGGCGTGCTCGCGGTCGCGCTGCACGCAACCGGCATGCTCGCGAAATTCTGCGCGGAGGAGATCGAGGGCGTCGACAAAGGGCAGGTGGAAGCGCAGATGGCCGCGGGCGCGACGCGCATGCAGGTCATCCTCTTCGGCGTTACGCCGCAGATCATCCCGCAATTCATCGGCTACGCGATCTATCGTCTCGATGTCAGCATCCGCTCGGCGACGGTGCTCGGCTTTGTCGGCGCGGGAGGTCTCGGCTTTTCGCTCATCCAGACGATGAAGCTCTTCAAATATCATCAGACCGCGACTTGCATTTTCGTCATCTTCCTCCTGGTGCTGGTCTCTGACTGGATTTGCGGCAAGCTGCGGCGGAAGGTGATCTGAGGTTCGAAGGAGAAGTTTCATGCCGCTGCGGCTCTTCGCAATTGTGCTCATGATTTTTCTTGCCGCTTGCGGTGACGACAAGAAAAAGTCGGACGAGCATCTGGCGGCCGGCCAAAAGCTCATGGAGCAGGGGAAATACGACGCCGCGCTGCCGGAGCTGCAACAGGCGGTGGAACTCAACAAGGATTCGATCGACGCCAAGGTAGCGCTCGGCAACGCCTATCGCGGCCTCAAGCGCTATGACGATGCGCTCGATGCGTTTCGCGCCGCGAAAAAGATCGATCGCTATGTCGTGAAGCCCCACATCGCGAGCGCGCTGACGCGCGTCGATACAGGCCAGGTGGAGATGGCGATTGACGAACTGAATCACGTCATCGAACTCGACCCGAAGAACCTTGAAGCGAAAATCCTGCTCGGCAAGGTTTCAATGATGCCCTACCGGCAGCCGGACGGAACGGTCGGCGTTTCCAAGCTCAGCCTGGAACGGGCGGAAATGAATCTTGAGATTGCGGTGCAGGCCGCACCGGACAATCTCGAAGCGCGGCGCCTGCTCGCGCAGGATTACGAGGCGCTCGGCAAGAAGGAGCAGGCGGTCAAGGCCTGGATGGACGTGCGCGAGCTCGCCGCCAAGAAATCAGACGAGAAGGCCGCGGCGGATGCGGGTGCGGCGCTCGAACGTCTGAAATAAAACGATGGCGCTCGCGTTTTCTCCACTCATGCCGCTCGCCCGGAGTATGCTGAATCTCCCGAAATTCAGCTTTAAGGCGGTCCGGGTTGACCGCGAGAGCGAATGCGAGGGGATCGACAGAAGTTTGAGCGAGGCCGGCGGGACACTCGTTAAGTTGCCGGCCGGCGTGACGGAAGATGTTCTCGCCGGGGCGGTGAGCGACGCCGATCTCCTTCTGGTCAGCCACGCGCCGGTCACCGCGCGCGTGATCGAAAGCGCGAAGAAGCTCAAGGGCATCGTCAAATACGGGGTCGGAATCGACAATATCGATATTGATGCTGCAAAGCTCCGGCGAATTCCGGTCGTGAACGTGCCCGACTACGCGGAGGAAACCGTCGCCGAAGGCGCTTTCACGCTGATGATCGCCTTGATGAAGAAAGTGACCGTCATCGACCGCGCCGTGCACGAAAGCGGCTGGATCGTACCTGAGCCGAAATGGCGCGGCCTCGATCTCGCAGGCCGAACGCTCGGCCTCGTCGGGGCGGGGCGTATCGGACGTTCGATGGCGCGCATGGCGCAGGGCTTCCGTATGCGCGTCGTGGGTTACAGCCCGCGTGTCGATGCGAAGACAATGGCGGAAGCGGGCATTGAGAAGCGACACGACCTCCGTGCCATGCTTTCCGAGTGCGATGTCGTGTCGATTCATGCGGTGTTGCGGCCGGAGACACGGCACATGATCGGCTTTGCCGAGCTTTCCGCCATGAAGCCCACGGCCTATCTCATCAACACGGCACGCGGGGCGATTGTGGACGAGACGGCGCTCTTGCATGCGCTGCGCGAGCGATGGATCGCAGGCGCTGCGCTCGACGTATACGGCCGTGAGCCGCTCAATCGCGACGATCATCCGCTTCGTTCGCTCTACGATATGGACAATGTGATTTTGTTTCCGCACCTCACTTTTTATACGGCAGAGGCAATCGCGCGGCTCGAAGAGGAAACACTTAAGCGGTGTTTCGAAATTTTGGCGGGGAAGCCCGTGAGGGTGAAGTCGCACGATCCGCGCCTGCGCGCGCAGGATTGCGGCGTCGTCTTCGAGTGAGACTTACTCGCCGTCAGCCGGGCTCTGCGCAGAATTTTCCGTGTCCGTAAATGCGATCGGCGAGAGCCGCTTGCGGTTCACCTGCAAATCGAACACATCGAAGCGATTGTAGTAACCGACGATGTCGTGAAATTGCTTTGGCTCGACGCACAGCGAAACGTC
>JAJPHK010000198.1 GCA_021325315.1 Alphaproteobacteria bacterium | reverse complement strand
CGCAGATCGAGGCCGTGCGCGTATCCAGCCGTCATCGCGGCGGAGGTTTCGGCCAGCAGATGATCGAAGCGGCGATCGATCTCGCCCGCAAGGAAGGCTGTTCGATCGTGCAACTCACGACCGACAAAAAGCGGTCGGACGCGCACCGTTTCTACGAGCGTCTCGGCTTCGTCGCTACGCACGAAGGCATGAAGCTTGAGCTGGATTAAGCGTGGGAAAGAAGTCAGCCGTCATTCCGGGGCGCGGGCAAAGCCCGCGAACCCGGAATCCAGAACTGGATTCCGGACAGCCTCGCTACGCTCGGCTTCCGGAATGACAAGATTTAGTCCTTCCCGTCCTCGTGCAGCTCGCCGATGTGATGCTGCGAGTAGAGCTCGACGCCGAGCTTCTTGACGAGATCGAGTTGCGTCTCGAGGAAGTCGATATGGCCTTCCTCGTCGGCCATCAGATCCTCGAACAGGTCGCGGCTCACGTAATCCTTCACTGAGTGGCAATAGGTCGCCGCTTCCTGATAGAGCGCGCGGGCGCCGACTTCGGCGGCAAGGTCCGCGTCGAGAATTTCCTTCACGCTCTGCCCGATGTGGAGCGGATCGAGCACCTGCATGTTCGGAAAGCCGTCGAGAAAGATGATGCGCTCCACGAAGCGGTCGGCGTGGCGCATTTCCTCGATCGATTCCTCGCGCCATTTCTTGGCGAGATCCTTCAAGCCCCAGTTATCGAGCAGGCGATAATGCAGCCAGTACTGGCTGACCGCTGTGAGTTCCGAGCGCAGCCCCTTGTTGAGATATTCGATAACTTTCGGGTCGCCTTTCATGGCCTTCTCTCATTTGAATGGTTCTGAACTACAATCCAGAATCATTCTAAATTGGAGAGGACCGAAACGCCAGTTTCACTAGAGCGCCGGTTGTAAGCAGAAATTATTCGCTGATCGCGGGACAGGCAGCGGGGCAGCTCTCGCAGGCGCGGCCAAGGGCATCGTCCATGATCGCGCGGATCGTACGAGCGCAGCGGCCGCACTGCGGGCTGCAGCCGAGGCAACGATAGACCTCGATGGTTTTCCGCGGGCCGGTATCGGCCGCGATGCTGTCGCGGACCTGGGCCTCGGAAAGAACGTTGCAAGAGCAGACGATCACGCCAAATTCCCCGCGGCAGATTAGAATTGCTCTAAGTTATTGTTCTGCCACGATTTTTCTGCCATCCCAGAAGGACGCCGTCAACTAAATTCTTCGAAGGGGGAAGGTTCCGCTATGATCTGGCTCAACCGGCAAGCACCCGGTTTGCGGGAAAGGTGATTTCCACGAGCGTTCCCGCGTTCACAGTGCTCTTCACCGAGAACGAAGCCCGGTTTGCCTCGGTGAGCGCCTTGGTGAGCGGCAAGCCGAGCCCGCTTCCGGGCGTCGAGGTTGAAAGCTGGCGGAACGGTTCCATCGCGGTCGCGACTTCCGCTTCCGACATGCCAACGCCGGTGTCACGTACCCGCAGGAGCACTTCGCCTTTTTCCGTAAGCTGGGTCGAGACGATCACCTGCCCGCCCGGCGGCGTGAACTTGATCGAGTTCGAGAGAAGATTGAGCACGATCTGCCGGATCGAACGCACGTCCGCGACCACCTGCGGCAGATCGGGGAAGAGCGACGTGCGGATGATGATGCGTTCGCGGTTCGCCTGCGTCTGCATAATCGCCATGCATTGCCGCGCGATGTCGTTCAAATCGACGCCGGAAAACGAAAGATCTACCTTGCCGGCCTCGATCTTCGAAAGATCGAGGAGGTCGTTAATCAACGAGACAAGATGCGCGCCGGAAGTCTGAATGTCCTTGAGATATTCGCGGTAGCGATCGTTGCCGATCGGGCCGAAGCGCTCCTCCCGCATGACGTCGGCAAAACCGATGATCGCATTGAGCGGCGTGCGGATCTCGTGGCTGATCTTGGCGAGGAAATCCGATTTCGCGCTGCTCGACTGCTCCGCTTTGCGTTTCGCTTCGATCAATTCTTCTTCCGCCCGTTTCCATTGCGTGATGTCGCGGAACACCGCGCAGAATTTCTGCATGCTTTCGCCGACGCGGCCGAGCGTCATGAACACCGGGATCAATCCGCCGCCCTTGACCTGGCCGATCATTTCGCGGCCGTCGTTCAAGAGGCTCGCGAAATTGTTGGCGGAGATGCCTTCGAGATAATCCACCGCCGCGCGATGGCTCTCCGGCGCGAACAGCCGCGTGAAGGGCTGGCCTTCGAGCTCCTCGGAGTCGTAGCCGAAGAGGGCTTCCGCCGAGCGGTTGAGGCTGAGGATCAGCCCGTTGCGGTCGATCAAGAGAATGCCGTCGGTCGCCGTATCGAGAATGCCGCGCAATTCTTCGCTGAGCGCTTCCGCGTCGCGAAGCTTGAGCGCGCTCGTTTCGCTCGGCGCGCCGGTCGCGCGCGTGAGAATATAGGCGAGCGCCGTTTCGCCCTGCCATGGCAACGAGACGAGCTTCGCTTCCACCGGAATCGGCGCGCCATCCTTGCCCGCGATCGCAAGCGTGCGGCTTTCCTCGTCCGGCACGCTCGCGCTGATCGACGGCACCCCCGCGAACAGCCGGTAGAGCCCGCCTTCTTCCTGCATCGCTTCGATATTCGGCAATCCGATCCATTCGAGGGCCGTGCGGTTCGCGTAGAGCACGCGTTCGTTGCGGTGGACGACAATGCCCACGGGCATTTTGTCGAGAAGCGCGCGTTCGCCCGCCGAGGCTTCGGCAGTGCCGGATAAGTCGCCCTCGCGCGGAAAGCGGATCGCCCCGTTTACTCCATTGATCTGCTCGCCGATCGTGCGCGCGATTTCGCGAAAAGCGTTCCGCTCGGTTTCCGACAATTCGCGCGGCACGGGCGCGGAGGAGGGGACAACGCGGAGCGGCACCACATTTTCGGGCCGCTCCTCGAAAACCGGGACTTCCCGCGCTTCCGTGCCGGGCTCTGTCTGCGCCAGCTTCAGCGCCACCGGCTCGCGGAAAACCCCGAAGCCGCGATAGCCCTGAAAGCGCCGCTCGCGGTCGAAAACGGGGAGCGCCGCAAGATCCACCGGCCGCGCCTGTTCGCGGCCCGCGATCGGCCACAAGACGGTGATGCCCGACCAGGTGTCGTGCCGGGCAATGGCGGCGGTGGCGCGTTCGGCATTTTGGATGCCGATCTTCGCGGCCGCCGCCGACCAGTCGAGCCCGGCGATATCCGCGCTCGCAACGCCGACGGCGGCCGCAAGCTCGGGCGAGACGCTCGAGATGATCCCGTCCTTGTCGGTGCGCCAGACAAAGCGGGCGGGAGCCGGTTTCGATTCATCGATTGCCGCTTGCTCGGCTTCGGGCGCCTGTGTTTCGATCTCCGGCTGTTCTGCATCCGCGAAAAAGGCGAGGATCGCGGCATTGGCTTTCGTGCCAATGCGGCGAAGCACGAGTTTCAGCGCGCCGAAGGAAAGCTCTTCCGGCTTTCCCGTGCGAAGCGCATCGAGCGCGATCGAAGCCGCGGGGTTCAGTTCCTGCAGGCTTTCTGCTTCGCCGATCGCGAGTTGCGCGAGCGGATTTGCTTCGATGAGATCGCCGTCGAGGCTGAAGAGCGCAAAAGCGTCGTGTTCGTCCAGCATTGCACCCAGCGCTTCGGGGAGAGACGGGGTCTTCTCGCGCGCGGCATCGAGCCCCGCGGCAAGAATTGCTTCGCCGCCGTCCGCAAGCGCCAAACGAGAGAAAGCGAAAGTCTGCGGCTGCATGAAATTCGGAAGCCGCAGACGCTGCAAGCGCGGCGCGCCGGCGGCAGGAAGGTGCCCGGCCAATTGCATCGCGGTTTCCGCGACCGGGCCGAGCGCTTGAACTTCGCGTTGCGCCGCTTCCGGCAGCGTGGCCGTGCCCGTCAGTTTCAGTCCCGCCGGGTTCGCGAACAGTAACTGTCCCTCCGCGCCGAACAGGAGCGCGGGCTGCGGCACCGCGACGAGGGCGGCAATCCGCGCGTCAGCGAGCAATCCTGCGATTGGCGGCAGCGAGGGCATTGTTAAATCCTGTCCCCGGGTCGCGTATTTGCGCGAAAACCCGTCCTTTCGAAAGGTTTAGGACTTAGGCTCTGGAAAAGCCACGGCTCGCGGTTCATGCTATCGGTGGATTGGGTGGAAAGGTTAACCTACGGGAGGTTCCCAATGACGAGCAATCCGACTGGAATGGAGATCCCCGCCGAAATGCGGGCATTCGCCGAAAAGAGCGTGAGCGAGGCGCGCAAGGCATTTGAGGGATATATGGATGCCGCCAGCAAGGCTCTCGGCAGCATGGAAAAATCCGCCGAGAGCGTTCAGGCCAATACCCGCGAGCTGGGCCGCAAGGCGATGGGCTTCGCCGAGGATAACGTCAATGCCAGCCTCGATTTCATTCAGAAACTGGTGAGCGCCAGGGACGTGCAGGAGGTCGTGCGGCTGCAAACCGAGTTCGCCCAGGCGCAGATGAAGAATCTTGCTGAGCAGGCGAAATCGCTGGGCACCTCGGCTGCCGAAACCGGGAAATCGGCTTTCGACAAGGCGACGAAGCCGTAGGACTTCAACTTTAGGATGCATTGCAATATTTATGTTGCAATGCACAATAAGGTCTCTATATTCTTCTTTTGAGCCCTCGCCGCATCGTGCGGCAAGCACAGGAGCAGGAAATGGCCGAGACCTCATTTAACTTGCCGGGCGTCGAAGTTCCGGAAGTCGTGCGCGAGTTCACCGAGAAGAGCGTGCAGCAAGCGAAAGCCGCTTACGCTCAGTTCAAATCGGCCGCCGATCAGGCGACCGGCGTTCTTGAAGACAGCTACACCAATGCCAGCAAGGGCGCGGTGGAGTTCAATCTGAAGGCGCTCGATGCGCTTCGCACCAATGTGAACGCGGCGTTCGACTACACCCGCGAGCTGCTCGCCGCGAAGACGCTCGCCGACGCGGTCGAGCTTTCCTCCGCCCATGTCCGCAAGCAGTTCGAGACGCTCTCGGCGCAGGCGAAGGATCTCGCCGCGGTGGCGCAGAAAATCGCCGCTGAAGCCTCGGAACCGATCAAGGCCGGCGTCTCGAAGACGCTGCAGTAAATATTAAGCAGTTACATGATTTAAGAGCCCGGCCTTGGCCGGGCTCTTTTTATTTCCCCGCCCTTAATCCCTCCCCCGCAAAGCGGAGGGAGGGAAGCGAGCGCAACGAGCGGGTGGGGGCTTTTTGCTGCTCGAAAGAGTTATAATACGAAGGCTTGCTAAACGGGGCCGTTTCCCCGTAGCTTCCGCGCGATTTTGTTGTGCAGCTGTAGCTCAGCTGGTTAGAGCGCCTGTCTGTGGAACAGGAGGTCGGTGGTTCGACTCCACCCAGCTGTACCATTCCACTCCTTCACATCCCCCGATGGCACGGCGATTGCACGCCGATTAGGCTTGCGACGTGCAGCCATGGGGAGAGTGCGATGACAAGAGAACAGCTCACCGAGAAAATTCTCGACATCAAGCGCGAGAAGGGTTGGACCTGGAAATACATCTGCGAAAAGATCGGCGGCTATTCGGAAGTGCTGATCGTCGGGGCCTGTCTCGGCCAGATGAAGCTTTCGAAGCCGCAAGCGGCAAAGGCGCAGGAATTGTTCGGCCTCACAAAAGCGGAAGCCGCGCTCATCAACGAAGTGCCGATGCGCGGCACCGGCACGCCGATGCCGCCGACCGATCCGCTGATCTACCGCTTCTACGAGCTGGTGATGGTGAACGGCCCGGCGTGGAAGGCGCTGATCGAGGAGGAATTCGGCGACGGCATCATGTCGGCGATCGATTTCGACATGATGATCGAGCGCCAGCCCGATCCGAAGGGCGACCGCGTGAAGATCGGCATGTCCGGAAAATTCCTGCCGTACAAATATTATGGCGCAAGGGGGAACGTGCCGGCCTACGGGTACAAGGAAGAGTAGGACGAAGTCACCCCGGAAATCGCGAAGCGATTGTCCGGGATCCAGAAACGCCGGTGTATCTGGATCCCGGGCCTCGCTTCGCTCGCCCGGGATGACAGTCCAGTCCTCGCCCTGAGGAGCCGTGCGAAGCGCGGCGTCTCGACGTCTCGCGTGCACCGAAATTCATCATGGATCACCGCAACTCGGGCCTGCCCGAGTTGCGTATTTTAAAGCTCAAGTCGGCAACAGCCGACTTGATTGTCTCGCAGCGTCGGCCGTTCGCTTCGCTCACGGGACGCTGCGGCCCGGTGATGACAGAAAATGAGACACCACTCGGAAAACAGGGCGCTTGACAGTTT
>JAJPHK010000132.1 GCA_021325315.1 Alphaproteobacteria bacterium | reverse complement strand
TAGGTATAGGCGACGAAACCGGCGTAGCCGCCGAGCATGAACATGGCGCCATGCGCAAGATTGAGGACGC
Source organism: Alphaproteobacteria bacterium (assembly GCA_021325315.1). Lineage (GTDB taxonomy): Bacteria > Pseudomonadota > Alphaproteobacteria > Rhizobiales > Xanthobacteraceae > Palsa-892. The sequence goes on along the minus strand of JAJPHK010000132.1, from coordinate 6,753 downwards.
CGAGCGTGCCGTAAATAATCGTCAGGCCGGACGAGATCAACGCAAGCAGCGCGCCGAGCACCAGCCCGTTGAATGCTTGCGAAACGAAATTTGCCCAGTTGACCACTTCACCCCATCCCGAATTCATTGCCCTCAGAGCGCAACGCCGACGTGTCGCTTGCGCGATCGTTTCGGTATCGATGCAGAGAGCGCACCGTTTCAAAACACTTCCGGGCCGGCACTCGGCACATACAATGTGCTGAAGCCGGCCCGGATTACGAAGCGATTAGGCGTAGTCGCCGAGATGGCAACCGAACGCGTCCGGCTTCTGCATCAGCGGAGCGCCCGGAACGACTTCGACGACCTCCCAGAAGTCTTCCTTGTTCTTCATGTCTTTGGTCTGCTTGCCGCGGACGATGATGACCGGGCGAACGCACTGATGGTCTTCCGGCCGATAATGCACGTCGCCGACAAAGGACGGTAGTGTTTCGCCCTTCTCGTATTGCTTGATTACCGCGGGCGGATAGAAGGTGCCCGCTTCCTCGACCATGCGAGCCCAGTGCGCGAAGCTGATATAGGCGTTCTCCGCGCCCCATTCGGGGTGGTAGTTGTATTTCTTCTTGAACTCGTCATTGAACATTTTGGCGAGCGGATACTTGTCCTCAAGCGTCCACCAGTAGTCGGTCGCCGCATAAACGCCGGCCAAAAGATTTCCGCCCACCTCCGGTGCGAGGAACGGAATCTGATAGGGTACGACGAGCTTCATCTTGTCGAGGATGCCGAACTTCTGCGCCTGCTGGATCGATAGCACGGCGTCCCGTCCCCAATTCACGTTGATGAGCACGTCGGCGCCGGAGTTGGCGACGTTTAGCAGATACGAGCTGAAGTCAGGTGCGCCGAGCGGCGAGACTTGGTCGGTCACCTGTGTCCAGCCGCCGTTTTTAGTCAGGTAATCGTTCACCGACTTGGTAACGGTGTGACCATAAGTGTAGTCCGGCGTCATGAACGCGGCTTTCTTGTTCTTGCCGAACGTTTTCAAAAGGACGGGTCCGATCGCATTCGCGGCGGTCTCGCCGTAGAAATTCTGGCGGAAGCCGTAACGCACGCAGTCCTTGCCGGTGGTGTCGTTCGAACCGGAAATGCCGGTCACGTAGAGCACGTGCTCGCGTTGCGCGAGCTTGTTGGTCGCGACGGCGACCGCCGACGACGTCGAGCCTGTCAGCAGAACAGCCTTGTTCTCAGTGATCGCACGCTGGTGCGCCTGCACTGCGATATTCGGCTTGGCGCCCGAGTCGGCGACAACCATCTTCACTTCCTTGCCGAGCACGCCTTTCTTGGTTTTTGGCGAGATTTTCTTCAACAGCTCATGGCCCGAGTTGATGTGCTCAATTGCGAGCTGCCAGCCCTTGAGCTCGTCTTCGCCTTGCACGGCGTAAGCCCCCGTGCGCGGCACGGCGATGCTGACAGTCACCGAGTTGCCCGATGAACCCTCGGGAAAGGTGCCGATCGGCGCTTGCGTTTCAGCGTAAGCTTGACGCACGAAGTCGAATGCAGAGTTACGGTTAAGCGCGAGCGCGCCAAGACCCGCGCTCGTAAGGGCCGCTTGTTTCAGAAGTGTGCGGCGCGAAAAGCCTTTGCCAGACGGCGTTTTTTTCGTTGTCACTTGGTCCTCCCATCGTTGTTTCTTGTCGTGAGAATCTTTCTGATGGGAGGCAATCTGACTGTCTTTCGTAGGGGTAGCTTTGCTTTCGATTATTGATGCAGATTAATAGACGAAAGAACAAACGGTCGCTTTGAGAAGGGCGCTATGCACGGTAGGGTTCGTGTCATTCCAGAAAGCACGTATGATGATCCGTTGGTTGCGCGTCTCGATCAACATATCGAGCTGAGCGCGGCCGACATCGCCCTGCTCGGTTCGGTGATCGACGCGAGCGTTACGATCAGCAAGCGCCGCGATGTCGTCGTCGACGGATATGAATTCCGGAAATTGTATTTTATCAAGGACGGCTTCGCCGCTCGCTACAGGCTCCTGCCAAACGGAAAACGTCAGATCATCAATCTGCTTGTGCCCGGCGATATCATCGGCGTTCCCAGCAGCTTTCTTGATCGGGCCAATTTCTCGGTCACGGCGTTGACCGAAATGAAAGTGCAGGCTTGCTTGCTCGATGCTTTTGTCGACCTTTGCTACCGACATCCAAAATTCGGGCTCGCGTTGAGCTGGCTTGCTGTCGAGGAAGCGACAAATTACGCCGAACGGATCGTCGATATCGGGCGCCGCACCTCGATTGAGCGGCTGGCGCGTTTCCTGATCGAGATGCATTCGCGTCTCTTCGTAAGCGGTCGCGCGACCGCGGACGGTTTCGATCTTCCGTTTTCCCAGGAAGTAATGAGCGATGCGCTAGGATTAAGCGTGCCGCACCTCAACCGCATGTTTGCACAATTGAGAATGGATGGGCTCATTTCACTGCAAGATCGTCATGTGAAATTCTGCGATATTGTTGTAATACAAGAATTCACGCATTTCCACCCGCGTAGGCTTATGCGAATTCCGGCCCGCCGCAAGCCGATCATCGAAAAGCCAGAGCCGAAACGGCCTTGCAAGGTTCGCGCGGCACGGTGATATTTTTGCGGGAACCTTTGCTCCACGACGTCATCTAATGGGCAGCAAAGGATTGGGGACATGAGACCCGCAGCCAAACTGAAAATTGCGCATTCGCCCGACGAAATAGATCTGGTTCGGCGTTCTCTCGCTCGCGATGAGCTGGCATTCCGGGCGATTATGTTGCGACATAATCGCCGGCTTTACAGGATCGCCCGCGGGATTATTCGGAGCGACATCGACGCGGAAGACGTCGTGCAGGAAGCCTATATCAAAGCCTTTAGGCATTTCGCCGAATTTCGCGGCGACTCCAGCCTCGCCACATGGCTCTCGCGCATCACGATCAATGAGGCGTTGCAGGCGTTGCGGCGCAAGCGTTCAAAATCGGAAACCCAGATCGAAGAGCCGCGCCACGAGGCGCAAATCATTACGTTTCCCAACACAGCGGTCGACGATCCGGAAAAGACAATGGCGCAGCGGCAAATCTTGCAGCTAGTTGAACGGGCGACGGACAATCTTCCTGAAAATTTCCGTCTTGTGTTCATCACCCGTGTGGTCGAAGGAATGAGCGTCGAGGAAACGGCGGAAATTCTGGGCATTCCGCCCGAAACCGTGAAAACCCGGCTGCATCGGGCACGCAAGCTTGTACGCGAACAGTTGGACAAGCAGATTGGGCCGGTGCTGATGGATGCCTTTCCGTTCGCGGGCAAGCGTTGCGAGCGGGTCACGCAGGCCGTTCTGTTACGGCTCGGTTTCCCTGCCTGAGACGGGAACTTTCTTCTTCTGCATCCATCTAATCCGCATCGGCGAATAGCCGAATAAGGAGAGGGTTGATGAGTTCGAATGTGCGTGCACTGGAAAGGGCCGAAATCCAAAGAAACGAAGAGCGGCCCGGTCGTGCGGACGTAGAGGCGGCGTTCCGGACCATTCTCCGGTGGATCGGTGACGATCCGGGCCGCGAAGGCCTTATCGAGACGCCGGCGCGGGCCGTTCGTGCCATGGAAGAATTCTTTTCCGGCTACCAGCAGAATCCGGCCGCGATTTTGCAGAAAACCTTCGAAGAGATCGAAGGCTATGACGAAATGGTTGTCCTGCGCGGCGTGCGCTTTCACAGCCACTGCGAACATCATATCGCACCGATCGCCGGCAAAGCGTGGGTCGCTTATGTGCCGAGCGGCCGTGTGGTTGGCATCAGCAAACTTGCACGTGTTGTCGAAGCGTTTTCGAAGCGTCTACAAACGCAAGAAAAACTTACCGCGCAAATCGCCAATACGATCGACGAAGTCCTTAAACCGCGCGGCGTTGGCGTGATCGTGAAGGCGTCGCATCACTGCATGATGACGCGCGGTGTGCAGAAGACCGACACGGATCTCGTCACAAGCCGCATGCTCGGTTGCTTCCGCAGCGATCCTTTGATGCGGCAGGAGTTTGTTCGCCTCGTTGAGTAAACCAGGAGGGGAAGCATGGCGTCGCAACCGCCCCCGAACGGGCCCGATCTCGCAAAGGGTGTGTCGCTCAGCGACTTCAAGGAGGGGAAGCTCGCCGGGCACGTGGCAGGAGAAGACGTCCTGCTCGTGCGCGGCGAGGGCGGAGTGTTCGCGATTGGTGCGCATTGCAGCCACTATCATGCACCGCTCGTTGACGGTCTCGTCACAGGGAACAGCATTCGCTGCCCGTGGCACCATGCCTGCTTCGATCTGCAAAGCGGGGAGGCTGTGCGCGCGCCGGCGATCAGTCCGCTCTCGTCCTGGAAAGTGGAAGAGCGTGACGGCAAGATTTTCGTTCTCGAGAAGCAAGCGCAGAAGTTTCAGCAGCTTATATCCGATCCTGAGGTGAGAAAAATCATAATCGTTGGCGGCGGCGCGGCGGGATTCGCCGCGGCTGAAATGCTTCGCCGTCGGGAATTTCGTGGCGAGATCACGATGTTGAGCGGAGAGGCGTCAGCACCGGTCGACCGGCCTAATCTGTCGAAGGATTATCTCGCGGGTTCGGCGCCGGAAGATTGGCTGCCCCTCAAGCACGATAGCTATTACCGCAAGGCAAACATACAGCTCCGTCTCAATACCGAAGTGGCGGCGATCGATATATCTGCGCGGCGAGCGATCACCGCCGGCGGGGAGAGCTTCAGCTATGATCGTCTTTTGCTCGCGACTGGAGCGGAACCTCTCGCATTGTCCGTCCCCGGGGCGGAGGAACCGCATGTCTTTATGTTGCGTTCGCTCGCAGATTGCCGCGCGATCATCCACGCGGCAAAAACGGCAAAGCGTGCATTCGTGATCGGCGCGAGCTTCATCGGGCTTGAAGTTGCGGCCGCCCTGCGCGCGCGCGGAATCGAGGTTCATATCGTGGCTCCTGAAGCGCGCCCGATGGAGCGCGTTTTTGGCCCCGACATGGGCGACTTTATCCGCGCCTTGCACCAGGAGCACGGTGTCGTTTTTCATCTTGAGGACAGCGCGGTCTCGCTCACGGACCGTAAGGTGAAATTAAAGAGTGGCGCGGTTTTCGAATGTGATTTCATTGTTGTCGGAATAGGGGTGCGGCCGCGAATCGCGCTCGCCGAACAGGCCGGGCTCAAGGTGGATCGGGGTGTTTTGGTCGACGACTATCTGCAAACAAGCGGCGCCGGAATTTATGCCGCTGGCGACATAGCTCGCTGGCCCGACCCGAGATCGCAAACAAATATCCGTGTCGAGCATTGGGTCGTCGCGGAACGGCAGGGACAGGTGGCTGCAATCAACATGCTGGGCGGCCGCCAGAAGTTCGACGCCGTGCCTTTTTTCTGGAGCCAGCATTACGACATCCCGATCAATTACGTCGGCCACGCAGAAAGCTGGGATGCGATCGAAATCGATGGAGACATCAAAGCCAAGAATTGTTTGCTCCGGTATAAGAAGAGCGGCCGCGTTTGTGCTGTCGCGTCGATCTTTCGTGATCTCGCGAGCCTTGAGGCCGAGCTCGAAATGGAACGAGAAGCGGTTGCGAAGTAAAGATTCTTCATCGGCTCCAAAAAAAGAGGCCAAGCCTTCAGGCTTGGCCTCCTTAAATCGGGCCACGAGCAGGGAAGCGTTAGATTGCTTCTTTCAGCTCCTTGGCGGCGCGGAAAGCGACTTTCTTGCTCGCTTTAATCTGGATCGGCTCGCCGGTCGCAGGATTGCGGCCCATGCGCGCGGCGCGCTTGCGAACTTGCAGGACACCAAGGCCGACCATGCGGATGCGCTCGCCTTTCTTCAGATGACCGACGATCGAGTCGATGACGTCGGTGAGCAGCGTTTCGGCCTGTTTCTTCGGCATGTCATGACGTTCCGCTAATTTAGCGGCGATATGCTTCAACGTGACGGTTGTCGGTTTTGCTGAGTTGGACATGGCTGCGTGACCCCCTTTTGCGTTTGCGGCTTGAGCCAGTTTGCCTTGGAAAAAGGCCCTTTCACCGCTCAGCCTTATGCGATTCGTAGGCTATTTCGCTATAGAAGAAGCGGTTCATCCGCAGAAAACAGCGATTTTTGGGCGTTTTCAGGAGTTGTGGCTCGAAAAGGGGTTGTTTGGGCGGTAAAATATTGCTTTCCGGCAAGGATTTAACCGGAATCTTCGTGAAAATGGTGGAGGTACCTGGCGGGAGCGACGGGACTCGAACCCGCGGCCTCCGGCGTGACAGGCCGGCGCTCTAACCAACTGAGCTACGCCCCCAAGGGAATGCCGCTCGCTTAAGCTGCGCATAGATATAAGTCAAGAAAACGAGCGAAACAGGATAATTCTTCTCGCGTCATCCGGCTCGCGTTCGTTCGCGTTCTTGCTCGCTTAGCAGGGGATGACCAGACTCCCGAATGCTTTCATTGCAAACGCCATCGTCCTCGCGCTCGCGCTTCTTACGCGCGTCCGAGCATTCTTCCATCACAGTCCTCGGACTTTTTTTGCGAATGGCGTAAACGCCAAGCGCGTTAAACCGAGGGGGCCGGAGCGCCGCTCGGCGCATCGGGCCTTCCGTTTGCCTCCCTTTGCGGGGGAGGCGGGCGCTTCGCAGCGCTCCGGTGCGGCGATTTCTCGGCCCGGGCCGCGCTTTTCGTGAGGCGAAAAGCCTCTCCGTCAGCGAGCTCCTCGCGCCGGTTCGTAGTGACCGGAGGCGGAGCCCTGTGCCGTCCCGGGTGCGCGGCAGCGAGCCGCGCGCGCGGGCGCCGGAC
>JAJPHK010000124.1 GCA_021325315.1 Alphaproteobacteria bacterium | reverse complement strand
GGATTGGATAGACCCATGGCAGAGCCATTTCCTCCCTCCTTCGGGCCGCTTTTGTCGCAAACGGCGCGGCAGTGGCGCCGCGCGGTCGACGAGCGCCTGCAACCCTATGGCCTCACGGAAGCAACCTGGCTTCCGCTCATCCGCGTCGCCCGCGCTTCCGCTCCCATGCGGCAGAAGGATCTCGCTGCGTCGCTTTCCCTCGACGGCTCCTCGGTCGTGCGGCTCCTCGACAATTTGGAACGCGCGAATTTGATCGAGCGCCGCGAGGGGGATTCCGACCGGCGTGCGAAAGCGATTTTCCTTACCCGGCGCGGCCGCGCCATCGTCGACAAGGTCGAAGCGAGCGCGCGTGCGGTGCGCGAGACGGCGCTTGGTGGTCTCTCGAAAGCGGAGGTCGAAACCGCGATGCGCGTGATGCAGCACATCTGCAACGTGCTTTCCCGCGAGGAGGAAGCGGTCGCATGAACAAGCATGTCCGCGACATCGCCGCCGATCAGATTCGGCTCGCGGAGCCCGCGCCGCGCGCGCCGCTGTGGCTCTTGGCGCTCGTCGTGTTCACCGCGACCTTCACGATGCACATTTTCGTCCCGGCGCTTCCGCATGCGGCGGAGGATCTTCGCGCCGGCATTCCCGCGATGCAGCTCACGGTGAGCCTCTACATTCTGGGGCTCGCGATCGGCCAGCTCGTTTACGGCCCGATCGCCGACCGCTTCGGCCGCCGCTCGACGCTGATCGGCGGCTTGTTCTTCTACACGATCGCCGGAATCGCCGCGGCGTTCGCGCCAGGCGTTCATGCGCTGATCGCCGCGCGGCTGTTCCAGGCCTTCGGCGGCTGCGCCGGCATGGTGATCGGGCGCGCGATCGTGCGCGATACGGCGCCGCCCGGCGAGACCGCGCGCAGGCTCGCGCTGATGAACCTCATGGTCACGGTGGGGCCGGCGCTCGCGCCGCTCGCGGGCGGCGCGCTTTCCGTCTTCGTCGGCTGGCGCTCAATCTTTGTCCTGCTCGCCGTGCTCGGCATCGCCAACGCGCTCTTCGTCTGGCTTCTCCTGTCGGAAACCGGCGGCAAGGGGCTGAGCCCGAGTTTCCGCACGCTCGCGCGCCACTACCGGCAGCTGATCGCGTCGCCCGCGTTCCTCGGCTATTCGATCGGCGGCGGCTGCGCGACCACGTCTTCCTACGCTTTCGTCGCGGCGGCGCCGTTCATTTTCGTGAACGAGTTGCACCGGCCTGTGCATGAGGTCGGCATCTACATCGCGGGGCTGATCTCCGGCATCTGGCTCGGCAGCGTGCTCACGAGCCGCCTGATCCTGAAAGTGCCGCTGAAGCGGCTCCTCGTCGGCGCCAATCTTTTAAGCGTTGTTGCGGCGGCGGTCTTCCTCGCGGCGGTGCTGACGGAGACGCTTTCGGTGCCGCTCGTGATCGGCGCGATGTTCATCTACACGGTCGGCGTCGGCGTCGCGGCGCCGGTCGCGCTTGCGCAGGCGGTCAGCGTCAATCCGCATGTGATCGGCTCGGCCTCGGGATTGTACGGTTTTGCGCAGATGGCGGTCGGCGCGATCTGCACGATGCTTGTCGGCATCGGCAGCCACCCGGCGCTTGCGACCTCGACCGTGCTCATGGGCGCGGGCATTGTCGCCCAGGTTTCGTTCTGGATCGCATTGCGCTCCCATGCGGCCCGGCGTCCTGCAACGCCGGTTGAGACGAGCGTGTAAACCGGCGTCTTATCCCGGCTCGCGCAATTCCTCGCCGCGGGCGCTCGCTTCCAGCCACTCCTCTTCGAGCTTTGCCAGCGCGAGCGCTGTGTCGCTTCGCGTCTTGCCGAGGACCGCGGCTTCGGCGGGTTTTTGAAGGTGCAACGCGCTGTCGGCGAGCCTTGAGTCGATTTTCTCGATCTCGCGCTCGAATTTTTCGATTTCCGCTTCGAGCTCGCGGATGCGCTTTTTCAGCGCCTTCAGTTCGGCGCGCTCCTGTTCATTGCGTGCGCCGTTGCCGCGCTTTTCCTTCGGCTTGCCTTCCATGCGCGCGGCGCCGGCTTTTCCCAGCACGTCGCGGCGATACTGGTCGAGATCGCCGTCATAAGGTTTTACGGTTCCGTTCGCAACGAGCCACAGGCGCTCGGCGCAGGCATCCAGCAGGTGACGGTCGTGGCTCACGAGCACGACCGCGCCGGGATAGTCGTTCACGGCGGAAATGAGTGCCGCGCGCGCTTCGATGTCGAGATGGTTCGTCGGCTCGTCGAGAATAAGCAAATGCGGCCCGTGAAAAGCGGCGAGCCCCAGCAGGAGCCGCGCCTTCTCGCCGCCGGAGAGCTGCGCCACTTTCGTGTCGGCGGCGGAAGCGGAAAATCCCATTTCGGCGGCGCGGGCGCGCACTTTCGCTTCGTGTGCGTCGGGCATCAGGCGGCGGATATGTTCGTAGGGACTTTCGTCCGCGTGCAATTCGTCGAGCTGGTGCTGCGCAAGATAAGCGATCTCCAGCTTGCTCGCGCGCACGAGATTTCCAGTTTCCGGCTTCAAGCGATCGGAGAGGAGTTTCGCGAAAGTGGATTTGCCGTTGCCGTTGGGGCCCAAGAGCGCGATCCTGTCGTCCTCGTCGATACGGAGATCGAGTTTTTTCAGAACAGGCTTCCCCGGCTCGTAGCCGACGGACACATTGTCGAGCACGATGATCGGCGGCGAGAGCAATTTTTCCGGTGCGCGGATCGAGATCGCGGCCGGCG
>JAJPHK010000161.1 GCA_021325315.1 Alphaproteobacteria bacterium | reverse complement strand
GACCGTGCGCTTGCAAATGGAAGAGGGGCTGTGTAGTTCTGCCGCCTCACTGGAAAGCGCCCGTAGCTCAGCTGGATAGAGCACCAGACTACGAATCTGGGGGTCAGAGGTTCGAATCCTTTCGGGCGCGCCAGTTTTTCTTTAGCCGCTCTTGTCGCCGCATCCACTCGCGATTTGACTGCCGCTAGTTCGCCGGACTCGCTATTGGCTGGCCCTTTTCGACGACGTATGTGGCAATCACCTTAGCGCCCTGCGGGCCGGTTTTGGCGTCGTGAATGGCGCGCGCGGGCACCTTGTAGGATTGCCCGGCTTTGAGCGGGAGCGGCGCCTCGCCATCGACGAGAAGCGTGATCTCGCCTTCGAGCAGATAACCCGACTCTGGCCCCGGATGCGTATGGCGACCAATCATCGCGTTCGGCGCGATCTCGGCGATGCCGATAACGGTTTCGAAATTGGTGCCGGGCACTTCAAATTTTTGCAGCGGAATGCGTTTGATGGTCTGCGTCTGCTGCGTCATGACCGGTGGCTGCTGTGCTTGCGCGAAGCCGATCATTGTCATGCCAACGATTGCCGCGAATATCGCTAATGTCTTATGCATGATTTACCCTCCCGTTTGCCGCTCCAGTCCAAGAGCAGCTTAGCGAGGATTTTGCCCGAATGTTTACTTTCTCGAAAGCACGTAATGCGCTGCGGCGGGCGTGCTGACATATTCCTTCTTCTGAAAGCCGAGCGCGGGGAGATTCAGGCCGCCGAGAAGATGCTCGCCTCCGCCGAGGAGAACCGGGCTCACCGCGAGGTGCATTTCGTCGACAAGGCCTGCCTCGAGATATTGCCGGATCGTGTTGACGCCGCCGCCGAGCCGTACGTCCTTGCCCTTGGCTGAGGTTTTCGCCTTGTCGAGCGCGGAGCGAATGCCGTCCGTCACGAAATGAAACGTCGTGCCGCCTTCCATCTCGACCGGCTTGCGGGCGTGATGGGTGAGCACGAAAACATCCGTGTGATAGGGCGGGTTGTCGCCCCACCAGCCTTTCCAGCTCTCGTCTCCCCAACCGCCGCGCACCGGGCCGAACATGTTACGCCCGAGAATCCAGGCGCCGATATTTTCGAATCCGCGCGCCGCGAAATCGTCGTCCGCGCCGGTCGCCCCGCCTTCCTTGCCGAACAACACTTTCTGAAACGTCCGCGTCGGCCATACCCATTCGTGCAGCGCCTCGCCGCCGACGCCCAAGGGATTCTCGCGACTCTGGTTCGGACCCGCGCCGAATCCGTCGAGCGAGATGGAAAAGCAACACACGCGAAGTTTGGACATGGTTCTCTCCCCGGCGGTGGATGCTCCCGCCATACTCTTCTCGTTGCTTCTACTCGGTGTTTAGTGCCACGGCGGCGCGAATGAGCGCCTTGAACGATTTTTCATCGATCTTGTCGCCCTCGTGGAAATCGATGGCGCGCCTCATGTTGCCTTCGAGGCTGGCATTGAAGAGGCGTGACGGGTCCGGCAGTGAAGCGCCCTTAGCGAAGGTGAGCTTCACGGCATTCTTGTACGTCTCGCCGGTGCAGATGATTCCGCCGTGCTCCCACACCGGAACGCCCAGCATCGAGTTCGACGGCTTCCTCCACTTCACTTCCTCGACCACGCCGGGGTCGGCCTCTTTGATGAGCGTTCGGAGCCGTGCGAGCGTCTTGCCACGCCAATCGCCCAGCTTCTTAATTCTCGCGTCGATCAGCCGGGAGGGAGAGTCTTCTTTTGCTTTCTTCGGGGCATTCTTCTTCACGCGCGTTGTCGATTTCTTCATCCGCCGCTCACAATCGTTCGCCGGGTAATTTGCTCGCTTGCTTCACCCAAGCGGTGAACTGAGCTTCGTCAAGTTTGTCGTTTTCGTGAATGTCGAGATAGCGCATTTCCTTGTGCCTGGACTCGCCGGGCGGAACAGACGCAGCGACGTGCCGCGGAAGAAACCCACTTTGATGTACTTCGTGAAGCAATGAAAGCTGAGGAACCAGACGTTGTCCTCGACGCCATAAAAGGGCGAGTTCCATTTGACTGCCTTGCGCACGCCCGGAACGGTGCGCGCGATGAGCACGTCGAGCCGGCGCCCGACATCGCGCTTCCAGCCCGGCATGGCCGCGATGTAGGCCTGCACGGAGGCATCGCCGTAGCCCTTTGCGATCTGAGGATTGCCGCCTGAGAGTAGGGTTGGTTTCGCAGCGGCACGCTTGGCGGCGGCCTTCTTTGCGGCCTTCGCCGATTTCTTGGGCTTCTTTCCGGACATCGGTTTCTATCCGCTAGCGCCTCGCGCGCTGCGCCACTTCGCGGCATACGGAAGCGCGAACATGTAGAGACCGGTGAATAGTAGCAGGAAGAGCGGGGGCAGCGGAGAATAGACGACCCATGCGGGAGATTCCCCCAATCCCAAGGCGACGAAGTTGGCAACAACAGTTGCTGTAAAGACGATCGACAGCCAGCGGTGAATCTGTCGAACCCACATATTCCAATGCAATGAGACCTCCCTCCGTAGACGGGCCGAAACGAAACGCGGCGGACTTCAGTCCGTCCGCGTCAAGATCTGTTCCAGTTTCGCGAAGAACTGCTGCCATCCGGTCTTTGCGCCCCCGAGGGCTTGCTTCTGATCCGGCAGGAAGCCCGACTGCTCCATGCGCAGGTGGGTTCCTGTGTTCGTTGGGGTGAGCGTGAAGGTCACCACACTCCTCAGATTGTAAGCCGCATCGCCGTGCGCAAAATTCCAGGTGTAGTACAGCGTTTTGCCCGGCTCGATGGCGAGAACCTCGCAGTCCAACACGCCGCCCCAATCTCCGCGAAGATTGAAACGATGGCCACGACAGCCTGGAAATCGTTCTTCATGAGCCACTCCTCGATCAGATGTGGTTGCGTGAGCGCGCGCCAGATCTTTTCGGGCGGATGAGGGATCTCCCGTTCGACAATGACGGAAAGCGTTTCGGCCGCGGTTTTGCTCATTGGTCCATCCTGTTGAGGAGATCTTCGAGGCGGTCGAACCGGTCGCGCCAGAACGCGCCGTAGAAGTTGATCCAGTCGATCAAAGGTTTCAGCCCTTGCAGACGCACGGTATAATGTGTCTCGCGCCCCTCGCGGCGGTCGCGCACGAGGCCTGCGAGCTTCAGCACGCCGAGATGTTTCGAAACCGCAGGCTGCGAAACCTTCGCGTGCTCGGTCAGCATCCATACGGTCTGCTCGCCTTCGCGGCAGAGCCGCTCGAAAATCATCCGGCGCGTCGGATCGGCGAGCGCGGTGAAAAGTTCGTTCGCAACGGCCATGACAATTCATAACTAAACAGTTATGAATTGTCAAAGACCTTTCCCTGCCGAAAGTCGGATTAAAAAATCGCAGCGGTTCCGCTAAAGTTCCTGCGATGGCTTCGAAGTTGAATATCAAGCGCGCGTACGAACAGCCGTCCCGAAACGACGGTGCACGCATTCTGGTCGATCGCATCTGGCCCCG
>JAJPHK010000003.1 GCA_021325315.1 Alphaproteobacteria bacterium | reverse complement strand
TGCGTCCGCACCTATGCCACCGAAAAGGGCATCGACCGCGTCCCCGAATTCGCCCGCAAATACGGCCTCTCGGTCTGGCTCGGCATCTGGATCGGCCGCGACCCGGCGAAGAACCAGGGCGAGATCGAGACCGCCGTGGCGCTCGTCCGCGAATACCACGACGTGATCCGCGGGGTGATCGTCGGCAACGAGGTGCTCCTGCGGGGCGAGATGACCGCCGCCGGCCTCCGCCGCCTGATCGACAGCGTCAAGCAACAGGTCGACGTGCCCGTGACTTACGCCGATGTCTGGGAATACTGGTTGAAGAACCCGGAGCTCGCGCCCGCGGTCGATTTCGTCACCATCCACATCCTGCCGTACTGGGAGGACTTCCCGGTCGCGTCGGAGCAGGCCGCGAACCACGTCGGCGACATCTACCGCAAGGTCGCCGCCACCTTCCCGAACAAGCTGGTCATGATCGGCGAGGTGGGCTGGCCGAGCGAGGGCCGCATGCGGGAAGGGGCACTGCCGTCGCCTTCCAACCAGGCCCGCGTGCTGCACGACGTGATTTCCACGGCCCGCCGCAACGGCTGGCCGATCAACGTCATCGAAGCCTTCGACCAGCCCTGGAAGCGCCAGCTCGAGGGCACCGTCGGCGGCCACTGGGGGCTCCTGGACGCCGATACCCGGGCGCCGAAATTCCAGTGGGGCAGGCCCATCAGCGACCATCCGCTGTGGCTGCATCAGGGCGCGCTCGGGATCCTGTTCGGCTTCGTGGTCTTTGCCGCGGCTTATCTCTCCGCCCGCAGCGTGAGCGAAGACGGGCCGCAGAAGGTGCCCTGGCTGCCCATCGCCGGGATCGCGCTCGCTGGCGGGCTCTTTTTTGGCTGGGCTTTGGCGCAGGCCCCGCTTGAGAGCTTCACCGCAATCGACTGGGCGCGCTCGATTTTCCTGATTTGTATCGGGTTCCTCACGCCGCCGGTCTGCGCCGCCGCGATCGCCCGCCACACGCCTATGGCGGGCTTTGCGACCGTGCTCGACCCCTTGTTCTGGCGGGCGGCGCAGCCTTTGGAGCGGCTCCTTTCGGCGACGCTGATGCTCTCGGTGATCTCAGGGATCGCGCTTGCGCTCGGGCTCGTCTTCGACCCGCGCTATCGCGATTTTCACTTCGCGCCGCTCACGGGGCCCGCGGTCGCGCTCATGATCGCGAGCGAAGCGAGCCCGCCGGGCCTGAAGCGCCGGGGTGTAGCCGAATGGATCGCGGGATCGGTGCTGGCGGCGAGCGCGATCTATATTTCGATCAACGAAACGCCCTTGAACTGGCAGGCCCAGTGGTTTGCGGCGCTTCTTCTCCTTCTGGCGGCGTCGTGCTGGCGGCTGCGGGCCGTGCAAAGCTGACGACGAGGAGGGCGGCCGCCATCGCCGCGAGGCCGTTGTTGTAGAGAACGAGCCCGAACGCCGAGAGCGCGAGCGCAAAGGCGAACACGTAGAGGTTCGGGCGGACGAGATGCACGGCGGCGAGCACGAGCGCCGCGATGCCGAACAGCTGGTTTTTGAACAGGAGCATCGAGACCGCGCGCACCGTGCAGCGCGCGAGCGGCAGCCCCGCGTCGCATTCGAGCGCGATCGAGGACGTCTCGATCAGCATGTAGCGGATATACATCGCATAGCAGAGCGCGATCAGCCCGACCGCGACCAGAACATTGGTCGCGCGCGGCGAGGGGAGGAAGGAGCGGTTCATGGGGGGAGTTTGGCGTGCGGAGGGGGTGGGGGCAACTGGGGCTGTTTACGAAGTTGGTTAGCGTGGCAAAGAAGGGCTTCCAATGCACGTCGCTGCGAGGCGCGCCTCACGCAGTTGATAGCTCAAAAGTGCTGGACCATGATCGTGGCTCGACGAAGGGAATTGGGGCCGGGGGACATCCATGGCGAAGGATGCAAATGATCACGTCTGGGATTACCTGACGTATTACTTAGGTCTGCCGCACTCTCCGAATTTCGCCGTGCTGCTTTCCGGACCTTGGGGGGTGGGCAAAACGTTTCTAGTGAAGCGGTTTTTGGCAAAAAACTTCGACGATCAAAAAGATCAATATGTCTACATCAGCCTCTATGGTCTTTCTTCGCTAGAGGAAATTGACGATGCGCTGCTTCAAGCAATATTCCCTCGCTTAACTGGCACAGCGGCCAAAGTCATTGGGCGCGTGGCAAAGAGTGCTCTCAAAATATTGAAAATCGACGCGAGCGAATTCGATATTCGAGACTTTTTGAACAAGTTTGACGCCAAGGTGTATGTATTTGATGATCTTGAACGTTTTGAAGGGTCTATCAACAAAGTGCTCGGTTACATCAATCAGTTTGTCGAGCATGGCGGCGCTAAAGTTATTCTCATAGCAAACGAACGAGAAATTTCTGTCGACAACGATTACACTCGCCGCCGCGAAAAGCTAATCGGAAAAACACTGCATGTTCGGTCGTCGTTCGACGAGGCATTCGCCTACTTCATTTCTGAAATTGATGATTCTGAAGCTCGCGAGTTCGTAAAAGGTTGCGCGGTTGATATTGCGGCAATCTACGATCAATCCGAGCTGAACAACCTCCGAGTTTTGCAACAAACAATTTGGGACTTTGAGCGCTTTTACAAAGCGGTTTCGGCCGAGCATCGACAGAATAAAGATGCGATGGCGACAGCCATACGCTTACTATTCGCGCTATCATTTGAGTTAAAGGCGGGCCGTATTGGCGAACCGGATTTGCTGAACGACCGAGGAGTTAAGGCTGCCGTCGTTTTCCGGATGCGAGACAAGAATGAAGAGGGACAAAAACCGCCGATACGCGCGGCAGAGGCTCGGTATCCGATTGTGGACATCGACGATACGATTTTTTCTAATGAGCTACTCGTCGATTTTCTTATTCGCGGAATCGTTGACACCAAAGCTATCAACACGCAACTACGCGCGAGCCGTTTCTTTGTAACTGCTGCCGATGAACCGGCATGGCGCACCGTATGGCATTATTTCGAGCGCACCGAAGAAGAATTTGACAACGCGTTAGCAAAAATGGAGGCGCAGTACGCAGCGCGAGAGTTCACAATTGATGGGGAAATTCTTCACGTGCTTGGGCTTCGGCTTCTCCTCGCCAAGCAAGGTGCGATCAATAAATCTCGTCAAGAAATACTTGAGGACGGAAAGAATTATATCGACGAGTTATACCGGGCTAGGCGTTTGCATGTTGATCCTCCCGGCACATTTTCCGAAACACGCTTCGACGGATATGGCGGATTGGGGATCCACGAAAGCAATACGGCAGAATACAAGGAGCTTTTCGCTTGCTTAAAGGGCGCAAGGCAGAAGGCGTTTGAAGATACGTACGCTGCGAAAGCTACGGATGTCTTGGCAGTGTTAAAGCGCGATGTGCAGCAATTTTATCGTCTCCTTTGCTACTCGGACAAGGGCAGCGGGGAATACGCGAACATTCCTGTTCTCGCGAAACTCGATCCCGACGTATTTCTCGACACAATGCTGTCGTTGCACCCCTCGGACCAGCACCATGCGATGATGGCGCTAAAAGCTCGTTTTGAGCATGGTCGGCTGGAACGAGACTTGCCTAACGAAAGGCCTTGGCTAGAAAAGATCAGAGATAATCTTCTCGCGCGCTTGAAAAGCATGAAGCCGATGTCTCGTTATCGAGTTGAGAATCAGGCCCGTTGGTATATCAATCCAATATTACAGGATAAGAACATGGACGTCGTAACAGCGCTTGAGCCCGAGGAGGGTTCTTAACGCACCGACAGCCTCTGCCCGTCGAACTCCGCCGTCGTGCAGGCAAGTCCTGCGGCCTGCAATTTCGCGCAGACGCGCGCGGCGGTGCCGGCGTTCGAAACCGGGCCCGCGATCAGATGCAGTTCGACCGTTCCGGGCCGCGAGCCTTCGCGCACGCGCACGAGCGGCTGCAATCCTTCCAGCGCCTCGCGGTGCTTGCCCTTGATCGCGGCCCAGCGGGCGCGCAGTCCGTCGAGCGAAGTTTCCCCGCCAAGATCGAGGCCGAATTCGGTTTTCGTCGCGCCGGTCACGTCTGTGAGGCCTTGCGTCAGTCCCTGCTGTGGCTGCGCGTTCGGCAAAATCTGCGCAACCTGCGTGGCCGGGCCGTTGTTCGCGCTGGCGGGACGCGCGGGCGGAATCGGCGGCGGGTTGGGCGCCGCCGCGGGCGGTGTCGTTCTGGCCGTGTGCGTGCGCGAGGTTCTCTGTGCGTGCGTCCGGACAGGGTTCGGGCGCTCGAACCAGCTGATGGCGGTCGGTGTGCGCACGGCGCGCGGAGCGGCCTGCTTTTCGGCGGGTTTTTCCGCGGCCTGTTCGGGCAGATCCTTCACAGAGAAAACCGGCGTCTGCGGCGCGGCGGGTTTCGCCGGGGCCTCCGCCGGAGGGGCGGCAGGCGGCGGCGCGGCCGCGATCATGGGAGCGGGAGCGGCTGGTGGCGTTTCCGGCGCGCGCGCCGTCTCCGTAGGCTTCTTTTCGATTTCCTTCGGCGCCTCGGCGGGCGGCGGCGGAGCGCTTACTGTCTTCTTCGCGGTGTTGATGCTCGCCGTGATGTCGCCGACCGACTGCTCCAGCGTATCCACGCGCGCCGCGAGCCGGTCGCGCTCGGCGGCAAGCGCGCGGATCGCGTCGTTCAGCCGCGCGACCTCGAATTCGGAGGCGCCCTGCGGCTTCTGTACGACGAT
>JAJPHK010000022.1 GCA_021325315.1 Alphaproteobacteria bacterium | reverse complement strand
GTAAATTTTCCGGCCGTGCATGTTCGGCTCGGGCTCGGTGTAGAAGCCCCAGTTGTAAACCTGGTGAAACATCGTCTTGCCATATCCGATCGGGATATGGATCCAGACGTAGTTGTCCTTCGGACCCGCCTCTAAAAGCAGAACCCGGTTGCGTCCGTCCGCGCTCAGCCGGTTCGCGAGCACGCAGCCCGCCGATCCCGCACCCACCACGATGTAATCGTATTCCGTTGTTTCCACGCCCCGCAGCCTCTCTTTTTTATTGTCTCATTCAATGAGACATTTTATCTTAAAGAGTGAACCTCCTCCCCGCCCTTGTCAATGCGGCGCGAGCTCTGGCGTGATGCAGTGGGAAGGAATCGATGGCGACACAAGTAACCAGTTCGATTTCGGAGCGTGCGCTGCTCCTGCTCGAAATCATTGCGAGCGCCGAAGGACCGCCGACCCTGAACGAGCTGATGGCGGCGGCGGGGTTGCCAAAGGCGACCACGCACCGGTTTCTCACGCTTTTGGAACGGCTGGGATTTGCGCAGCGCAGCCTGGACGGGAAGCGGTACGAAGTCGGGCACCGGCTGACGTCGCTTGCGATCCAGGCGATGCGGCATTCGCTGCAATCGGCGCCCAGGCGCGCGATTCTGACCGCGCTCGTGAACGAAATCGGCGAGACCTGCAACATCACCATGCTCGACGGCATGAGCCTCGTTTATCTCGATCGCGTCGAATCCGATTGGCCGCTGCAATTCCGGCTCAAGGTCGGCTCGCACGTGCCGCTGCATTGCACCGCAAGCGGAAAATTATTCCTGAGCCTGTCGCCTCCTTCGCTGCGGCAATCGCTTTACGAAGCGAAAGCGCTCGTGCGGCACACGCCGCGCACGATCACGAGCCCGGAGGCACTCGACGCCGCGCTGGAGAAAATCCGGAAGACGGGAATTGGCACCGATAACGAGGAGTTCATCGAGGGCATGACGGCGGCCGCGGTGCCGGTGCGGGATTCGAAGGGAAATATCTGCGCGACGGTGGCCGTGCACGGGCCGGTCAACCGGCTGCCGTTCTCCCGCGCGCTGGCGCTCGTTCCCGCGCTCAAAAAGGCGGCAAGCGCCATTGAAAAAACGTTTCTGTCGCCCGCTGCGCAAGCGCCTTCGAAAAAGCCCCGAAACGCGTAAAATCTTACGCGATGATCGCCTTGCGCGGCGGCGCTTTCCGCTTCACATAGGAGCAGGCACGGCGCAAAAAATGCATCAGCATCATAAAGAGAGAGTGGCGCTTGTCTCGATCCTGGCGTCGGGCGGACTGACGCTCGCGAAAGTCGCGGTCGGGCTGATGACAGGCTCGCTCGCGATCCTGTCGGAAGCGGCGCACTCGGGGCTCGATTTCGCTGCGACGGTCATCACGTATTTTGCAGTGCGCATTTCCGGTAAGCCCGCCGACGAAGAGCATCAATACGGCCACGGCAAATTCGAGAACATTGCGGCACTCGCCGAAACCGCGATCCTGTTTCTCCTTTCGGGCATCATCATCTGGGAAGGCGCGAAGCGCCTGCTCGGCGCGGAAGTGCATGCCGTCGAAGCGAATGTCTGGGCCTTCGGCGTGATCATCGTTTCGATTGTGGTGGATTTTTTCCGCGCGCGCGCGCTTCGCAAGGTAGCGAAAGAAACTTCCAGCCAGGCGCTGGAAGCGGACGCACTGCATTTCAGCTCCGACATGTGGTCGTCGCTGGCAGCGCTCGCGGGCCTCTGCATGATCGCACTCGGCTATCCGATGGCCGACTCCATCGCGGCGATCGCGATTGCCGTCCTGATTTGCGTCGCCGGCTGGCGACTCGCGCGCAGCAATGTCGATACGCTCACCGATATCGCACCGCCGGGCGTCGCCGAGGAAATGAAAGCGATTGCGCGAAAGATTCCGAATGTAGTTTCCATCCCGCGCTTGCGCGTCCGGAAAGTCGGTGCGCGGACTTTTGCGGACGTCGACGCGGAGGTAAGCCGCACGCTGCCGCTCGACCGCGTCGCCGGGATCAAGTCGGGCATCAAAAACGCGATTTTGAATAAATTTCCCGATGCCGAGGTGAATGTCGTCACCGAAGCGCGCGCACTCGATGACGAAAGTATCATGGAGCAGATCATGGTGATCGCGCGCAATCAGGGACGCGCGGTGCACCACGTCACGGTGCATCAGATCGAGAACAGACTCTCGGTGAGTTTGGATCTGGAAGTGGACGGGATTTTATCGCTGGGGGAAGCGCATGAGATCGCGAGCGAATTGGAAAATGCGATCCGCGTGGCACTAGGCGGGAATGTCGAGGTTGAAACGCATATCGAGCCGATGCAGATGGACGACGTGAAAGGCACCGACGCACCGGCCGCACTACGGGAAGAAATATCGAAAGCTTTACGGGATCTTGTGAAGAAAGACGGCGTCTTGAAAAAGGTTCATTCCGTGCGAGCGCGCGAAACGCCGCGCGGACTCGTGGTGAATTTCCATTGTTACGCCGATCCAAGCTTGAGTGTCGAAACGGTGCATCGCGCGGTGGACGAACTCGAGCACGATTTTCTCGCCACGCGCACCGACGTGCATCGCGCGATCGGCCATGCCGAGCCGCCCATGGCGAAGCCACATTGACGAATTAAGCTGGAGACGAAATGCGCGATCCCGAACCGCAAGTAATCCGCCTCTCGGAATACCGGCCGACCGACTGGCTGATCGAGCAGGTCGATCTCGACGTAAAGCTGCACGCGACGGAAACGCGCGTCACAGCGAAGCTGAATATCCGCCCGAACCCGAAGGGACGCGCGGGCGAGCCTTTGGTGCTCAACGGCGACGAACTGAAGCTCGAAACATTGCTGATCGACGGCAAGCCAGCGAGCGGAAACGAATATGCCGCGGCGCCCTCCTCGCTCACGCTCAACAACCCGCCCGCGAAACCTTTCACGCTCACGATCGAAACCACCGTCAATCCATCAGCAAATACAAAGCTGATGGGGCTTTATCGCTCGAAAGGCACCTATTGCACGCAATGCGAAGCAGAAGGATTCCGCCGCATCACGTATTTCCTCGACCGGCCGGACGTGCTCGCGGTCTATCGCACGCGGATCGAGGCCGAGCGCGACGAGGCGCCGGTTTTGCTGTCGAACGGAAATCTGGTGGAGGAAGGGAAAATCGGCGAGTCGCGTCATTTTGCGGTGTGGCACGACCCGTTCCCGAAGCCTTGCTATTTGTTCGCTCTGGTCGGCGGAAAATTGGGCGCAGTGCACGACACATTCAAAACGATGTCTGGCCGCGAGGTGAAGCTTGCGATTTATGTCGAGCCGGGCCGGGAAAAATTGTGCGCTTATGCGCTCGACGCGTTGAAGCGATCGATGCGCTGGGACGAACGCAAATTCGGGCGCGAATACGATCTCGATGTGTTCAATATCGTCGCGGTATCCGACTTCAATATGGGCGCGATGGAAAACAAGGGGCTCAACGTCTTCAACGACAAATACGTACTCGCCTCGCCCGAAACCGCGACCGACGCGGATTATGCCGGAATCGAAGCCGTGATCGCGCACGAGTACTTCCACAACTGGACCGGCAACCGCATTACCTGTCGCGACTGGTTCCAGCTTTGTCTCAAGGAAGGCCTTACGGTCTTTCGCGATCAGGAATTCACCTCGGACGAGCGCTCGCGGCCGGTGAAGCGCATCAGTGACGTGCGCTCGCTGAAAAGCCATCAATTCACGGAGGACGCGGGCCCCCTCGCCCACCCGGTGCGCCCCGATCACTACCGCGAAATCAACAACTTCTATACCGCGACCGTCTATCAAAAGGGTGCGGAAGTCGTACGCATGCTGAAAACGTTGCTCGGCGAGAAAGGCTTTCGCGCCGGCATGGACTTATATTTCGAGCGCTATGACGGCACGGCCGCGACCGTCGAGGATTTTCTCGGCTGCTTCGCCGATGCGAACGGCGTGGATCTTTCGCAATTCAAGCTTTGGTACGAACAGGCCGGCACGCCGGAACTCGCGGTGCGCGGTCATTACGACTCCGCACACAAAACTTTCCGCCTTGAGATCAACCAGGCGGTGCCGCCGACGCCGGGGCAAAGCTCGAAGCAGCCGATGCTCATCCCGCTCGCGTTTGGTTTGATAGGCCGCAACGGAAAAGAGCTGCCGCTCATGCTGAAAGGCGGGCGGCGCTTTGAGGGAAATATCCTGCGCGTTGCTTCCGCAAATGAAATCTTCGAATTCGAGGGGATCGACGAGCGGCCGGTGCCTTCGCTCAATCGCGGTTTCTCCGCGCCGATCAAACTTACGTCGAATCTCGGCGACGACGATTTCGTGCTGCTCGCCGCGCACGACACCGATCCGTTCAACCGTTTCGACGCCTCCTACACGCTGGCGATGCGCCATCTCGTTTCGGCGACGGCGGATATCCGCGCGGGACTAAAGCCTGCGACGCCGAATGCGCTGATCACCGCGCTCGGCGAAACGCTGAAGGACGAGAAGCTCGACCCCGCCTTCAAGGCGCAAGCGATGGCGGCGCCATCGGAAAACGATATTGCGCATGAGATCGGCGTGGATATCGATCCGCAGGCGATTTTCGCCGCGCGTAAAAATTTGCGCGAAGCGCTGGCACGCGCGCTCGCGTCCCGCTGCGAAACGATTTATGCCACGCTTGCCACCAGCGAGCCTTATTCGCCCGACGCCACGAGCGCCGGGCGGCGTTCGCTGAAGAACGCGTGCCTCGATTTTCTGAGCATGACCGGCGCGAAGGATGCGATCGCCCGCGTCTATCGCCAGTTCGCCACCGCCGACAATATGACCGACCGCTTTGCGGCGCTCGCGGTGCTCGCGCAGCATGACGCGCCGGAACGCGAAACGGCGCTCGCCGGATTCGTCGAGCGCTTTCGCGATCATCCGCTCGTAATCGACAAATGGCTCGCACTGCAGGCGCAAATTCCCGAGGCAGGAACGCTCGATCGCGTGCAAGAGCTTATGCGGCATCCCTTGTTTTCGATGGCCAATCCGAACCGCATGCGTGCGCTGATCGGCACCTTCGCGGCAGCCAATCCGTCGCAGTTCAACCGGCCGGACGGCAGGGGCTACGAATTCATCGCCGGCATCGCGATCGATCTCGACAGGAAGAATCCGCAGGTCGCGGCACGGCTTTTGTCGGCGTTCAAGAGCTGGCGTGCGCTCGAGCCCGGACGCCGTAAGGCCGCGGAAACTGCGCTCAATCGCATTGCAAAAGCGCCCGGTCTTTCCGCCGATAGCAGCGATATTGTGAGCCGCAGCCTGGCTTGACCCACTATTAGGCTGTTAACCGGCGATTTTTTCCTCTGGACTCTAGACAAATCACCGCAACTTCGATTCTTATCGAAGGCGATTCGGAGAGATGCGGCAAAATCCCTCCGGACTGACGTTGGGGTTTTTATCCGGGAGGCCCGGCGATGGCGCGCGCCCACGCAGCCAACGCGTCCTTGCGCGACCAGGCGGTACGCGGACTTGCGCGCTCTCTCAGCCGCCCCGCCTATCAACGAATTCTCGAAGCCGAGCCGCTCCTGCGGCGCGCGGTGCCGATTTTAATTGTGGTGTTTCTCGTGGCCGTCGGCGCGAGCGCCGCGATGCAAATCATCAATCATCGGCAACAGGCGATCGCGGATGCGCAAGAATCGCTTGTTCTCATGACGGCGATGACCGCCGACAATCTCGCCAAGCACTCTCCGAAGGAATTGAAAACAAAAATCGCCGACGCCTTGCAGAAATCGCTGCCGCAGCGGGCGCTCGTCAAGGATCGCGAGTTCTTCGTGACGGATGCCGCCGGCAGCGTGGCTGCTTCCGCTCCGGGCGAACTGGTTCTGCCACCCGACCAAATCGTAAATCTCGGGCGCTCCTTCGCCGATCTCGCGGATCGCGCGCGCGTGGCCGATTTCAGGCTGCCCGACGACTCCGCCGGGATCGCCGCCGTGCGCAATCTCCCCCCGCCGCTCGGACAATTGATCGCCGTGCAGCCGGTTCACAGCGCGCTCGACGGCTGGCGTTCGGATTCGACGCTCACGGTGACACTTGTAACGACAACGGGTGTCGTTCTCTTGATCCTCGGTTTCGCATTTCATTGGCAGGCGAGCCGGGCGCGCGAAGCCGACGCTATTTACGAGATGGTGCGCACGCGTATCGATACGGCGCTCAATCGCGGCCGCTGCGGTTTGTGGGATTGGGATCTCGCGCGCGGACGAATCTACTGGTCGGATTCGATGTTCGAGATTCTGGGCTTCGAGCCGCGCGAGGAGCTCCTCTCCTTCGGCGAGGTCGACAGCCTCGTCCATCCCGACGACGGCAGTCTCTATGACGTTGCCGCAATACTCGCGGAAGGAAACGACAGAACCATCGACCGCGCGTTTCGCATGCGCCACGCGCGCGGCGATTGGGTCTGGTTGCGCGCACGGGCGGAAATCGTGCGGCAAGATGCCGATACCGGGCCGCATCTCATCGGCATCGCCGTGGACGTCACGGAAGAGCAGCGCCTTGCCGAGCGCACCGCCACCGCCGACATTCGCTTGCGCGACGCAGTCGAAACGATCTCGGAGGCATTCGTGCTGTGGGATTCGGAAGACCGTCTGGTGCTGTGCAATTCGAAGTTCCAGCAGCTGCACGATCTGCCGGCATCCGCGACGCAGCCGGGCACTCCTTATGAGGAGGTCGTTTCGGTCGGACATCAACCGGTGATCCGCACGCCGCTGAAATCGGAAGACATCGCCGACGAAGGATCACGCTCGTTCGAGGCGCAATTGCATGACGGCCGCTGGTTGAAGATCAGCGAGCGGAGGACAAAAGACGGCGGCTTTGTTTCGGTCGGAACCGACATCACGCCGATCAAGCAGCACGAAGAAAAACTGATCGAGAGCGAGAAGCGCCTGCTCGCGACCGTCAACGATCTTCGCAAAACGCAGCAGACACTCGAATATCAGGCACAGCAACTCGCGGAGCTCGCGCAAAAATATTCCGACGAAAAGACCCGCGCCGAAGAGGCGAACAAGGCGAAGTCCGATTTTCTCGCCAATATGAGCCACGAGCTGCGCACGCCGTTGAACGCCATTATCGGTTTTTCCGAGATCATGGAATCGGGCATGTTCGGCGCGCTCGGCTCGGAGAAATACCAGGAATACTGTCAGGACATCCGTGAAAGCGGCCGCTATCTCCTCGACGTCATCAACGACATTCTCGACATGTCGAAAATCGAGGCCGGACGCATGCGGCTTTCGATCGAAACGCTGCGGCTCGACGAAATCGTCAACGAAGCGATGCGCGTGACATCGCTTAAATCAGGCGAAAAGCGCCTCGCCGTACAATCGGAAGTGCCGCCTGGATTCGAGGTGCAGTCCGATCGCCGCGCGCTCAAGCAGATCATGCTGAATTTGTTGTCGAATGCGGTGAAATTCACCGAGGACGGCGGCCGCGTCGTGGTGCGCGCGCGGCAGTCGCGCCGCTCGGCGCTGATTACGATCGAGGATTCGGGGATTGGGATTTCGCGCGAGGCATTGAAACGGCTGGGGCGGCCGTTCGAACAGGTCGAGAGCCAGTTCACGAAGAGCTACAAGGGCTCCGGTCTCGGGCTTGCGATTGCGAAGTCGCTTGCCGAACTGCATCACGGCGCGATGAAAATCCGCTCGGTGGAGGGCATGGGAACCACCGTGATCGTGCGGCTTCCGGTCGTGCAGGAGTTCGCGGCGGAGGCTGCAGCGTAAATCAGCCGGCTTTTACAATTTCACGGAACGCCTGGCGGACGCGGATTTGCGTCTCGCCAAGATGCGCGTCCAGGGTTGCAAAATCGGGAAGCGCGCCCGCGCGGGCGAGCAGCGCGAGCAGCGAGCGTCCCCCCTCCTTCGGCACAAAAGGCTTGCTCAGGCAAAGGCGGAGGATTTGCGTGAGATCGTGATAAAGCCGCGCCGTGCCGCGCAAAAATTCGCCATCGGCGGCGCTCAAAATTCCCGACGATTGCGCCTTTTCCAGCACGCGGATCGTATTCGTGTCGAGAATTTCCGGGTTCGAATGGGCGTGAATTAGCGAAAGATATTGCGCGATAAATTCAAGGTCGACGAGACCGCCCGCCGCGTATTTCAGATCCCAGCGGTCGCTCTCGCCTTTTTCCTTCGCGATCAATGCGCGCATTTCGAGAATGTCGGCTGCAATCTTGTGCCGGTCTCGCGGCATGCAAAGCACTTCCGCGATCAAGGCTTCGATTTTTCCGTGAAATGCGGGCTCCGCCGAGACAACACGCGCACGCGTGAGTGCCATGTGCTCCCAGGTCCAGGCTTCCTTGCGCTGGTATTCGGAAAAACTTCCGATCGAGGTTGCGACCGGTCCCGACCGGCCGGAAGGCCGCAGGCGCATGTCGACGTCGTAAAGCTTGCCTTCGTTGGTGGGCGTCGTAAGCGCGCTGATGAGACGCTTTGTAAGTCGCGCATAATATTGGCTGCCACCCAGCTTTCGTTCCCCGTCCGATTCCGGATGCTCCACGTCGAAATCATAGAGAATAAGTAGGTCGAGATCGGAACCCGCTGTCATTTCGCGGCCGCCGAGCTTGCCGAGCGCCAGAATCGCGGTTTCGGAATCCGCCATGCGTCCGTAAGTCTCGGCAAAACGGCTTTCGGTGGCGCGATGGAGGGCCCGGATCAACACATCGGCGAGCGTGGCATAGGCTTCGCCCGCCTGACTTGCGGAAACCACGCCGGAAAGAATCCGCACCCCGATCAGCACCATTTGCTCGCGGCCGAAGCGCCGCGAGCGGTCGAAAACATCTTCCTCGGTTTCGGCGTCAGCCAGAAGCGAATTGAGCCGCGCTGTGAGCACCGCCTCGCTCGGCATCGCGCCGAAAAACGCAGGATCCAAAAGCGCGTCGAGCAAAGATGGCTGGCGCGCAACGATGTCGCCGAGCCGCGGCGCCGTGCCGAGAATCAGCGCGAGCAATTCGACAAGGTCAGGATGGGTACGAAGAGCCGCGAACAGCCGCGCGCCTTCCGCAAGTTCGGAAAAGAAGCGATCGCAAGCGATGAGCGCCGCGTCGGCGCTGCCTGAACGCGCGAGCGCGTCGAGCAGCGCGGGCAGAATGATTTTGAGATCGCTACGGGCGGCTTCGGATTTCAGCGCGAAATAATCGCCTTTGAACCATTCGCTGACGATGGAATAGGCGGGCAGCGGCTCGAAGCCCATTTTGGCGAGGGTTTCCAGCGTTTCGCGGTGTTCCTTGCCGAGCTCGAAAACAAGTGTTCCAAGCCGGCTCGCGAGCGGCGGCGCGTCCTCAAACAGACGGCTGTAATGCGCCTGCACACGGGTAAGATGACCGATGAGCTCGCCGGCGAATGCATCGCGATCTCGATAACCGAGAAAATGAGCGAATTTTTCGAAGGCTTCAGGATCGCCCGGCAGCGTGTGCGTCTGCTCGTCGGCGATCATTTGCAAGCGGTGTTCGACGCGACGGAGATAAACATACGCGGCCGCGAGATCGTCACGCACCGCCGCATCGATCCAGCGTGCCTCGACCAGCGCATCCAGCATGGGAAGCGTTTGCTTTCCCCTGAGCTCGGGCGCCCTGCCGCCTGCGATCAACTGCTGGGTCTGCACGAAGAATTCGATCTCGCGAATACCGCCGCGGCCAAGCTTGATGTTATGGCCTTCGATGGCGATTTCATCGTGACCGCGAAAAGCGTGCATCTGCCGCTTCATGGCATGCACGTCGGCGATCGCCGCATGATCGAGATAGCGACGCCACACGAACGGGAAAATCTCGCGCAGGAAACTCTCGCCTGCTTTCAGGTCACCTGCCGCCGCACGCGCCTTGATGAACACCGCGCGCTCCCATGTCTGCCCTTCGCGCTCGTAATAGGCAAAAGCGGCGTCGGTTGAGATCGCAACCTGCGTCGAACCGGGATCAGGACGTAGACGAAGATCGGTGCGAAAAACGTAACCGTCCTCCGTACGCTCCTGCAAAATGCGAATCAGGTCACGCGTGAGCCGCACGAAAAATGTTTGCGGAACAACACCCGGCGCTAGCGGCGCTTCGGGATCGAACAGCACGATCAGATCGATGTCGCTCGAGTAGTTTAGCTCGCACGCACCGTATTTGCCCATTGCGAGTACGATGAATCCGCTGTTTTCCGTATCTGCAAGTTGGCCGGCCTTTTTCGCTTTGGCGAGCAGAAAGCCGGTCGCGGTCTTGACCGCCGTGTCCGCGAGCCTGGTCATCGCGCCGGTGATTTCATCAAGCGTCCAGACGCCACCAATGTCAGCAAGCGCGATCAGGAGCGCCGCCTCGCGTTTCATTTTGCGCAAGATGCGCATGACTTCAGTGTCACTCGTTGCGGCCTGGGCGGAGGAGGCCGTTTTCTCGATTAACTGATCGAAACGCTGTTCAGGATTTTTCTGCAGCAGCGCCAGAAATCGCGCCCCGTCCTCGCAAACAAGCGACCACAAAAAAGGGGAATCTTCGGCGATCCCCTCCAGAAGCTCACGTACTCTCGGATTCTCGAGCTGACGAGTGAGCGCCGCGGCGGAATCGCCCGCCGATGCGGCGAAATCATCCACGAGCGTCTTTGCACGCTCGGTGTCCGTGAGACGCGGCGTCTCACGAACTCTCGCGGCAAGCGAGGCGTTTTTCGCGGATGCGGGATGATCGAGCGCTGTCATGCCTTACCGTGCGGAAGCAAGACGGGAGGCGTCAAGCCTTTTCGGGCTGCGGCAGCACAAGCGTTGCACGCAGCCCCGGCGCGTTGTCTTCCAACTGCAAGTCGCCGCCGTGCAAGTGCGCGACCGCCGAGACGAGCGAAAGACCGAGCCCCGCGCCGGGCTTCGAGCGGCTCGCTTCGAGACGGACGAATCGCTGGACCGCACGGCCGCGGTCATCCGGGGAAATACCGAATCCCTGATCGGCGACGGAAAGCAGCACGCGGCCGTCCTTGCGCTTTGTCGAGATGCAAATCGCGCCTTTTCCGCCGGGAGCGGCTCCGCCGTATTTGATCGCGTTGTCAACAAGATTGGCGAGCGCCTGGCCGATCAACTCGCGATTACCGTGAATCTTCATGGGCTCGGACGCTTCGACCGAGAGATGCATACCCTTTTCTTCGGCGAGTGGTTCATAAAGTTCGGCGACGCTGTGCGCTACTTCCGAGGCGTCGAAATCGGTCATGCCCTCGCGTGCTTCGCCGGCCTCTGCGCGTGCAATCATCAGAAGCGCGTTGAATGTGCGGATCAGGCTGTCGGATTCCTCGATCGTCGACTCCAGCGCCGCACGATAATCAGCTTCGGTCTTCGCCCCGCGCAGCGCTTCCTCGGCGCGGTTGCGCAATCGCGTGAGCGGCGTTTTGAGGTCGTGGGCGATATTGTCGGAGACCTGCTTAACGCCACCCATCAGCGCCTCGATCCGCTCCAGCATCGCGTTCAAGCTGTTCGCGAGCCGGTCGAATTCGTCGCCGGAACCGGTGACGGCGAGCCTGCCAGTAAGGTCACCCGCCATGATGCGCTCGTTGGTGGCGGTCATGGCGTCGATGCGCTTCAACACGCGCCTCGCAATGAACAGCGTGCCGGCAACACCCATCACCACGATCAGCAGCACCGACCAGCGCGCGGGCTGCGCCAGGATCTGCCGCAGGCGATCGCGCTCCTCGAAATCGCGCCCGACCAAGACATGAAAACCACCCGGAATCGTGAATACGCGAACGACTGCGCGGCTGGGCCGCGCGTTACTCGCCTCTTCGGTTTTCCGGTACAGAATTTCGGCCCAGCCCTCGTTTTGCAGCACGCTATTCGGCATGTCGCTTAAGTTTCCGGCGAGCTTGTCGCCGGATGCAGTGGTGACGAGATACAGGTTCGAACCGGGTTGCGACGCACGCCGCTCGATGGTGTCGACCAGGCGGCGAATACCGCCGATCTGGTATTGCTCGTTCAGGCTCTGAACCTCCGCGTCCACCGTCTCGGTAATTTGCGAAAAGACAAGCTGCTGGGTATGGCGGCCTAGATAGATAATGATGCCCGCAGCGAAGAGCGCGAACACCAAGAGATACACGGCGATGATCTTAAAAGCCGTGGTGCGGAGCAACTTAGCGAGCGCTGTCACGAATGAATTAGCCGTTCGATGGCAGGTTGGGTACGCATACGGGCTAGTTTATTCGACACCACGCACCCCAAATAGTGACAAAATATTCATGCGGGAGGATTAAGCCCGCGGCCCAAGCCGATTCCGGAAGCTTCCTCATTGCGAAATTAAGGCATTTATGATTCGCTGATTGCGGGGGAAACGAATCACTTTTTATGCATTCGTCAAATCCATATTCGAACCAGCCGGAGCGCGCCTTCTGGAGTAAAGCGGCTGCGGCACAGCACATCACAAACATTACCGGATTATTCGACGGCATTCCGGATCTCGCTTCCCTGAGAATCGCCACAGCAGGAAGCTGCTTCGCCCGCCACATCGGAAAATTCCTCAAGTCGCGCGGACTACAGTATCTCGACTATGAACCGGCCCCACCGTTTCTCAGCGCCGCGGAAGCGGAGCAATACGGTTACGGTGTCTTCTCCTGCCGCTATGGCAACATCTATACCGCACGGCAACTCCGGCAGTTGTTCGACGAGGCCTTCGGGCGCCGGCTGCCGCAGGACGCCGTCTGGAAAAAGCAGGGACGGTACTACGACGCTTTGCGGCCGAGCGCGGAGCCGCGCGGGTTCGTGTCACTGGAGGAGCTAACCGTGCTTCGATCGGTGCATCTCTCACACGTCCGCACAATGTTCATGAATCTCGATCTGTTTGTTTTCACGCTGGGGCTGACGGAGGCCTGGATCTCCAACCGCGACGGCACCGTCTATCCCGTCGCCCCCGGCGTGGTCGCCGGCGAATTCCAGCCCGAGGCTTGCCGTTTCCACAATTTCCGCTACAGCGAAGTCCACGCCGACATGGTGTATTTCATCGAGGTGCTGCGCACCGTGAACCCAACCGCGCGCGTTCTCCTAACGGTCTCTCCGGTTTCACTTGCAGCGACCGCAACCGACCAGCACGTGCTCGTTGCAACCACCTATTCGAAATCCGTTCTGCGGAGCGTGGCCGGGGACCTCGCTTCCGACATTCCCGGCGTCTTCTATTTTCCGTCGTACGAAATCATCACCGGCGCGCCGGGGCGGCACATGTTTTACAATCCCGACCTGCGTACGGTCTGCGAGGCTGGCGTCGCCACGGTCATGCAGCATTTCTTTGCCGGTAGCCGTTCTCCGGAAAGTCAGCTCGCGACGTCGCTTGTTCCGGAAACGCTCCGCGGTTTCGAGAATTGCGAGGAAGCGCATCTGGACCTCACCAAATGAAACTGCACATCTTCGGGGATTCGCACGTCATGGCGCTCCATAAGGGAGCGCAATCGCTGGAACAGAAATTGGCGCAAGCCTCTGTCGACGCGGACTTCTATTGCCGGCAAGGCCCCAACTGGTGGAATGTCCGCACGCACAAGAAAGGCCATGCACTTCGTTTTAGGACGGCCTGCACCTGGGAGCCGCTGCTGGACTACACGGTTGACCAGCCCAACGACATCTATGTCTTCTGTGCTCCGCTGCACACGGCCGAGCTCTGGAGAGACCCGACATGGCACCATTTCTGCCCGTGGCGCAGCATAAAGGATTTTCCGTCGCTGCATCCGCTGTCTGATGGCATCATCGAAAGCGTCATCGACAGGCAGGTAAACACGACACTCGGCATGTTGAAGGAAATGAAAGAGCTCGGCTACATGGTGCTCGTGGCCGAGCCGCCGAAACCGCTGCAAAAAGGTCCGCAAGTGGGCCAATTCGACCCGAGAGTTGTCGTCAGCGTCGACAGGTTCTTTCGAGCCTATGTTACCCGTCGTTTGGTGGATCTCGGGGTTCCCGTCATCCGGGTCCCGGAATTCACCCATTGCGACGGCCTGACACCGGATCAATACTCCGATCCGAGGCCCAACGACACGCACCACGGTAGCGCGGAATTCGGTGCGGCGATGATGAAACAGATCGTTCAGGTCACAGCAGGCGTTACGCTGAATTAGCCGCCGCTTATTTTGCGCTCTCCCGAATCATGTACCCCGTGCCGCGCACGGTGTGTAGAAGCTGCTTGTCGTGGCCCTTGTCGATCTTGCTGCGAAGGCGTGAAACGTGCACGTCGATCACATTGGTTTGGGGATCGAAGTGATAGTCCCAGACATTTTCCAACAGCATCGTCCGCGTCACCACGTGGCCGGCATGGCGCATCAGATATTCAAGCAGCCGAAACTCGCGCGGCTGCAGCGGAATTTCCTTCCCCGCCCGCGCCACCGTGTGCGAGAGCCGGTCAAGTTCAAGGTCCCCGACCCGGTAAACGGTCTCGGCGGATTGCGGCGCGACGCGGCGCGCAAGCGATTCGATGCGCGCGAGCAATTCGGAAAACGCATACGGCTTGGCAAGATAGTCGTCGCCGCCCGCTCGCAGGCCGGTCACCCGATCGTCGACCTGGCCTAGGGCAGACAAGATCAGCGCCGGCGTCGACACGCCGCGTTTTCGAAGTTCGGAAATGAGGGAAAGACCGTCGCGTTTCGGCAGCATCCGATCGATCACGAAGACGTCGAATTGCTCGTCGAGTGCGAGAGCAAGCCCCTCCTCGCCATCGGCGGCGACCTCGCAAACATGGCCCGCCTCACGGAATGCCTTGCGGAGGTAGTTCGCCGCCTCGCGGTCGTCCTCGACAACAAGCAATCGCATGGCGCTGTCGTTTCCTGTGGAATCGATCTTTACGCTGTCGGGATACATAGCGGAAAGCCTTCAAAAAAGCAGGGCGGGAAGCTTTTCAGCCTCCCGCCCAGGGGGCACCGGCGGACGACGGGGGGCGACGGGAAGACGCCGCCAATGCCCAAGGGGGTTAACCTTGCTTCACCGGCAAGGTCACGAAGCGGTTTCCATCACCGCTTTTCAAACGGAGAAGAACGACGCTTTTGCCGTCCTTCTTGGCGGCGACGAGAGCATCGCGGATGTCCGACGGCGTCGAAACATGCTTGCCGCCTGCATCGAGGATCACGTCACCGGCCCGAATGCCGCGCTCGGCAGCGGGGCCGGAGTCGTCGACATCGGTAACCACCACGCCTTCCTTGCCGGCGCCGGAAACATCCTTGGCAGGGGCGAGTTTGAGACCGAGCCGCGGCAAGTCAGAGCTATCACTGAAGTCCTGACGGTCGCGCGGGCGGGAATTGTCTGCACGGCGATCCGGAAGTTTCGCGAGCGAAACGCTGAAGTCCTTTTCCTTGCCGTCACGCATCACTGTGATCGTCACGTTGACGCCAGGCGCAAGCGACGAGATGCGGCGAGACAAATCGCGTGCGTCCTTGACTTGCTCTCCGTTCACCTTGGTGACGATATCGCCCGGCTTGATGCCCGCCTTCGCGGCCGGCGTATCCGGTTGCGCATCGGAGACAAGCGCGCCGTGCATATCCTTGATGCCGAGACCTTCGGCGATTTCCGGCGTGATCGGCTGAATGTTCACGCCGAGATAGCCGCGCGTGACCTTGCCCGTTTCCTTGAGCGAGGTGACAACGTGACTGACGGTCTCGGACGGTATCGCGAAGGCTATGCCGACACTTCCGCCGGACGGCGAAACGATCGCCGTATTCACGCCGATCACTTCGCCCGCGAGGTTGAACGTCGGGCCGCCGGAGTTGCCGCGATTAATCGCGGCGTCGATCTGGAGGAAATCATCGGGACCGGCCGCTCCGATATCGCGGCCGCGCGCGGAAACGATGCCAGCCGTAACAGTGCCGCCGAGGCCGAAGGGATTGCCTACTGCAAGCACCCAGTCGCCGACGCGCGGCGCGCTGCTTGCGAGCTTGACCCACGGGAAGCTGCTGCCCTGACCGTCGATCTTCAAGAGCGCGAGGTCGGTGCGCGGATCGGTGCCGATCACCTTCGCGGTGTAGGTCTTGCCGTCTTCGGTCTGCACGTCGACTTCGCTGGCGTTTTCGACAACGTGATTGTTCGTCACGATGTAGCCGTCAGCCGAAATGAAGAAGCCGGAGCCTTGGCCGGTGATCCGCCGGCCATGCGGGATGCCTTTTCCGTTCGGGAGCTGGTTGCCGAAGAACCGCTTCAAGAAGCGATTGATTTCGGGCGGCATGTCTTCATCGCCAAAGTTCGGGCCGTCGAAGGACATGGTCTGCGGTTCGTTGACCTTGACCTTGACGCTGACGACAGCCGGGCGAACGCGATCGACCACGTCGGCGAAGGAGTATTGGCTCGCGGAGCGGTCGGTCGAAATCTGGGCACTGGCGGGGGCGGAATTCGGGGGGAGGATAAGCTGGCTCGCGGCGATGCCGGCAAGGGCAAGGCCGAATACGCTACCGAGTAAAATGGAGCGGGTACGTTTGGAGGAGCCAGCGGTCTTCGCGGGGGTATTTTCTTGGGGGAACATTTATATCTCCGTGACCTCTGGGAAATTCGAAAGTCACGGAAATAAATAAGTATGCGCGTCTTACAGGGCTCTGGCTGAAAAATTACAATTTTGTAAGGTCGTCGGAATTTCTCACCAATTTGGCTAGTTTTTTTTCTTCTTCAGGGGAAAGTTTTGCGGGTTGCGGCGGATTGCCGCGAAGCAATACGACTGCGATCCAGATGAAACCGCAGACAAGAATAAGGCCTGGAATCGCCCACAAAACGACCGTGTGGGCGCTAAGGCGCGGATTTAGCAAAACAAATTCACCGTAGCGGGCGACGAGATAATCGCGAATTTGTTGATCGCTCTCGCCCGCCTTGATGTGCTCGCGCACGATCAAGCGCAGATCGCGCGCCAGCGGCGCCGCCGAATCCTCAATCGACTGATTTTGGCAGACCATGCAGCGCAATGTCTGCGACAACGCGCGGGCACGCGCCTCAAGCGCGGGATCGGCGAGCATTTCGTCGGGTTCAACGGCAAACACAGCCGACGAGAATGAAAGAAAAAACGAAATCGCAAGAATTGCGGCGCGCATGATCATTCCGCAGGCAGAACGCTCATCCGCCGCGCCGGTTTCGGCGCACCGACACGCAGGCGGCGATCGCTCAGCGAGAGCGCGCCGCCGATCGCCATCACCATTCCCCCGATCCAGATCAGCGTCACAAGCGGTTTCCAATAAATGTGCGCCGAGATCGCACCATTAGGCATCGGCTCGCCCAGGCTGATATAGAGCTGGCCGAAGCCGAAGGTGGCAATTCCTGCTTCGGTCGTCGGCTGATTGCCGAGATAAATTCGTTTCGCCGGCTCAAGTGTCGTGACCTGCAAACCGCCGCGCCGTATTTCAAAACGCCCTAGCCGATCATGCCAGTTCTCCCCTTCCCGGTCGTAAAGACCTTTGAAAGAAAGATCGAAGTCAGCGATTGCGATACGATCGCCCGGTTTCAGCGCAACGACGCGCTCCTGGCTCCAGCCCGCTTCCGCAACGATCCCGAGCAACGAAATCCCGACGCCGATATGCGCGAGCACGGTTCCAAACGCCGAGCGCGGCAATCCGCGCGCGCGCGAAAACGAAGCGGCGAGCGGAATGCGGAAAAGCTGCAAGCGTTCGGAAAATTCGATCAGCGCACCGGCAATCGCATAGATCGCGCAGAACAGCCCGGCAGCGGAGAGAATAGGCCCGCCTTGCGTGAGCCATAGGACGAGTCCTGCAACGGCTGCTGCGATCCCGGCGGCGAATGTAAGCCGCTCCGTCACCCCGCGAAGATCTCCCCTCTTCCACGCGAGCAAAGGTCCCGCAGGCATGACGAGCAACAGGCAGAGCAGTAGCGGGCCGGCGGTGCGGTCGAAAAACGGAGCGCCAACGGAAATTTTTTCGCCGGTCACGGCTTCAAGCACGAGCGGATAGAGCGTGCCGGTGAAGACCGTGGCGGCGGTGGCCGTGAGCAGAAGATTGTTGATGACCAGCGCGCCCTCGCGCGAGACCGGCGCGAACAAGCCGCCCTGTTTGAGCACAGGAGCGCGCAGCGCGAACAAAGCCAGCGATCCTCCAATGAACAAAATCAGGATCGCCAGAATAAAGACGCCGCGCGCGGGGTCGTTCGCGAAGCTGTGCACAGAGGTCAGTACGCCCGAGCGAACGAGAAATGTCCCGAGCAAGGAAAACGAAAAGGTGAGAATCGCGAGAAGCACCGTCCATACTTTCAGCGCCTCGCGTTTTTCCATGACAATCGCCGAGTGCAGAAGCGCCGTGCCCGCAAGCCAGGGCATGAGCGAAGCGTTTTCGACCGGATCCCAGAACCAGTAGCCGCCCCAACCGAGCTCGTAATAGGCCCAGTAGGAGCCCATTGCGATTCCGAGCGTGAGAAAAATCCATGCGGTCAAAATCCACGGCCGCACCCAGCGCGCCCAGGCGGCATCGAGTCGGCCCTCGATCAGAGCCGCCGCCGCGAACGCGAATGCGATCGAGAAGCCAACATACCCGAGATACAGAAGCGGCGGATGAATGGCGAGCCCGATGTCCTGCAAGATTGGATTGAGCTGTTGCCCCTCGGCCGGCGCCGGGCTGAGGCGCAAAAACGGATTTGATGTCGTGAGAATAAAAAGAAGAAAAACTGCGGCGATCGATCCTTCAATACCGAGGACATTTGCGCGCAACCGCGCGGGCAAATTGCCGCCAAGGCTCGCGACCAGCGCCGAGAAAAATCCAAGCACAAAAACCCATAAAATCATCGAGCCTTCGTGATTTCCCCAAACGCCAGTGATTTTATAAAGAAGCGGCTGCAGCGAATGCGAATTGGTATAGACCGCAAGCACTGAAAAATCCGAACGGACGAAGCTCGCGATCAGGCCCGCAAAAGCAAACGCAATAAAGCCGAAACCGGCGAGCGCGAGCGGCTCCGCCACACCCATCAAGGTCAAATCGTTTTTGCGCGCGCCCCACAGCGGCAAGATCGTCTGCAAGACTGCGAGCACGAAAGCCAGCACGAGCGCGTAATGGGAGAGCTCGGCGATCATTTGCCGGTCTCCGGCTTGTGTTCTCCCTGCCAATGCCCTTGCTTCTTCAGCGCATCGGCGACTTCCTTCGGCATGTAGCGCTCGTCATGCTTCGCGAGCACGGTGTCGGCGACAAAGACGCCCGATGAATTGAGCTTGCCTTCCGCCACCACTCCCTGCCCTTCGCGGAAGAGATCGGGAAGCAAGCCGTGATAGGTGACGGGCAGATTCGCGCCGCCGTCGGTCACGCGGAAACGGACGTTAAGTCCATCCTTCACGATGCTCCCCTGCTCGACCAGACCGCCGAGCCTGAAGCGTGCGCCGAATTCGATGGGCTTGGCCGCAAGTTCGCTCGGCGTCACGAAGAAGACAATCGAATCACGCAGCGCTGAAAGCGCTAGTCCCGCCGCAACCGAAAGAATGATCGCGGCGATTCCGATCAGCGTAAGGCGTCGTTGACGGCGGGTCATTTTGCTTCTTTTAGCCGTTCGAGCGCCGCGCGCACAGCAGGAAGATAAGACGCATCCGGAGGTGCATTTGCGGCAAGTTCCTGCCAGATTTTTTCGGCGTCGGCCTTGCGTCCGTCCTGTTCGGCGGCAAGGCCAAGGAAAAAGCGCGCCTTCGGCTGTTTTCCGTCTAGCGCAATCGCGCGTTCAAAAGCGGCGCGGGCGTTTGCGGTCACGACTCCATTGGCATCGGCGACAAGCGCCTCGCCGAAGTCGGCCTGGCGATCGGCCGTCTCGCCCAAGAGGCGTAATGCATTGCCGCGCGCGTTCACCGCATCCGCGGCACGGCCCATGCGCAGATAGAGCGGCGCCAGCAATTCCCAGCCGCGGCCGTCATCGGGGTGCTCCGCAAGATGATTTTCGACCCGTGCCAGCAGCATAGCGATATCGGGATGCGTCGAAGAAATCACGCGATCAGAAGGCGTGACGCCTGGCAACCCAGGAGAGCCGACCGAAAGATAAAGGAGAAGAGCAGCAGCCGGTATGCCGACAAGCGCCGAAATCGCCGCAGTACGCCTTCTCCAGCGCGAGCTTTTGTCCTCGCCTTGTTCGGGCCTGTTGGCCGCGGCCATCAGGCGCCGCGCGATCTCGGTGCGCGCGGCTTCCGCTTCGGGTTCGGCAATCAGCCCGCGTGCCTGCTCGTTTTTGATTTCTGCCAGCTGGTCGCGATAAACCGCGACATCCGCCGCATTTTCCGAAATGACATTGGAACGCCGCCGGCCCAGCGGCCATAACACCGAGAAAACAGCGGCGCCGGTCATCAGCGCCAGCAAGAACCAAAACAGCATCGGAACTCCCGGCGACTTCTTAGTCGAGCGGGAGGCCTTTGATAAGGCCCCGAAATCTCAAATTGGCGCGACGATCAGCCCTGAGCCGCGCGGCGTTCGCCCTGAATCGCGACATCGGCTGCCTTCGAGAGCAACTCGGCGTATCGCTTGCCAAACACCTTCGCCGAGAAGCGTACCGCGGCATCGAGTTGCGACTGGCGGAAAGGACGATCCGAATCCGAAGCCTGCCGGATCGATTCCAGAAGCGCCTGCGTCGCGTTGTCGAGGCACGTCTCAAGCTCGGACGAAAGCCTGAGGGTGATTTCGTTAAGCGCGATTTCGCCGGCGTTAAGCCGGCAAGCGCCAAGAATTTCGAGAGCGTTTTCGATGTCGTTCACTTCGTGCTGGTCGAGCCCGGAGCCCGAGGCGATTTCTTCTTTCTTGCGCGGGCGCAACATGCGGCGGACTTGGCCCGGCAAGCCGTCGATCTTCGAACGCAATAGTCCAGCGACCTCGGTGCGTAACTGCGCGAGCCGCTTCGTCCAGCGCGTGTCCACCGAAACGTCGAGTTCCGTTGTCAACGCGCGCGAATAGTCGTGGAATTTCTTGATGCTGTTGCAAACTTCCGCCGTCGCGCGGGCGCGCAGGCACACCGGAAGCCGGGCCGCCTGGCGGGCGATTTCGTCCACGACAAGATCGACCGCGAAGGCATACGACGTCTCGGCGATGCGCGGCGCGGAGTCGGTTTCAGCGGCTGCGACGGCGAGGCGCAAAATTTGCGGAGGAAAAGCGAGGCGGGAAAAGAGCAGCGCGAGCGCGTAGGGAAAAACGCTCGGCCGATGGACCGCGGGGTGCTCGAACAGCGAACGAACCGCTTGCAAGTCATTGTCCGCGAGGTTCTTGATTTGCGGCGGCATGCGCTGCGACAAAGCCGCAAGCGCCTCACGAATCTTCAAAATAGCGATCACATCCAATAGATCGTCGAGGACATTTTCGCCACCTAGCTGCGAAACGAGCTTCTGACGCGTTTTTCGATCAGAAGTGTTTTCCTTCAAGACTTTTTCCACCTCGGCTACAAAACGGTTCTGGAATTCTGTGGTGAGCTTGTGGGCTTCGTCGGCATTTTCCTGAGAGACCGCTGCCGATAACTTGTCGGCGCGCATCCTGATTTCATCTGGCATCAAGTCGCGCTGGACCCAGGTCCAGATATTGGCGAGCGAGGAACGCGCGATCCGGCCGCGCATCTTCTCGGCGCTCTCTTCGTC
Source organism: Alphaproteobacteria bacterium (assembly GCA_021325315.1). GTDB lineage: Bacteria > Pseudomonadota > Alphaproteobacteria > Rhizobiales > Xanthobacteraceae > Palsa-892. Next base: position 1,664 of record JAJPHK010000022.1, on the reverse strand, counting down.
CACCAGGAACGGAACGAGCGGTTGGAAAAGGCGGCGGTCGAGGCCTTCGATCCGCGTTTGGGGCGCCGATTTTACTTCCTCACCGCGCTGCAATTGACGCAGCTCGTCGAGGATCAGCTCAAAGCCGGGGAAATTCTCGCCGGAAATCGTACCTCGCTCGAATTCACGCAGCAACATTGCCCGCGCTGCAGGACTCATTTCGCGCAGAAACTGCCGCAATCGTTCGGCTGTAGAGGCGCCCGCCGTCATCGTTTTTCCCGGAGGTAAAACTCCTCCGGAAAGATAGAAGCAGGCGTCTTAAGAGAGGGTTGAGATAAGTTAACCAAAGCTTGCGGAAGCGTAGAACCTGCGCGCGCCGGTTAGCTCACCTGTGTCCAGGTGCCGTCGGGGTTGCGGCAGGCGACCCCGCGGGCGGCTTGCGGCCGGCCCTGAATATAAATCGTGTGCGTGTATTGCCGGCAGCGGCTGTAATTCGCCTGCGGATAGACCGGCCCGGCTACGATCGTACCGTGAACACCGCGTTCGCCTTCCCAGCTCACTGGTGCACCCGGACCGCCATATTCCAGGGCTTCCATTTCCGCCGCGTAAGCCCGGCGGCGATCCCGTTCGTCAAGGGCATTACCGATGGAGCCACCGACAATCCCGCCGATCAGCGCGCCCGCAACCGCAGAGCCTGCGCTGCGGCCCGTGGCGGCGCCGATCAATGCGCCGGCAGCGGCCCCCGTCGCTATGCCGGCACCTGTCTTCGGCCCCGGCTCGCCGGCGCAGCTTGCGAGCATCAGCGCAATCAGGCTCGCGCCCACCGTACGCATTACGATCGTTTGCATGGCAGTTCCCCAACCCTTCGAGCAGCAGCGTCGAATAGGAATACCCTGCCGAGGAATGGGGCGAAAGGGTGGCTATTCGGCCAAAGGCAGCACGAGCTCCGCGCGCAGGCCGCCGATCGGCGCCGTGGTGAGCGAAAGCTTTCCGCCATAGAGAGCCGCAAGTTCCGTCACGATCGAAAGGCCGAGGCCCGATCCGGGTTTGCTTTCGTCGAGCTTACGGCCGCGCTCGGGAATCTGCTTCTGCAATTCCGGCGCAAGGCCGGGGCCGTCGTCGTCAATCACGACATGAAAGAAGGCGCGATCGCCGACCCGATCGGCGGGTTTGGCGAAAACCTCAAGCTCCACGCGCGAGCTTGCCCATTTGCAGGCGTTGTCGACGAGATTGCCCACCATTTCCTCGAAGTCCTGCCGCTCGCCGTTGAATTTCACCTCGTCGACGATGCGCGTTTCGATCGAGACTGGGCGCTCGCGATGGATTTTCGGCATGGTTCGCGCAAGCCCTGTGATGACCGGGGTCACTTCGCTGATCGTGCCGATAGTGGCGACTCTCGCCGCCAATCGCGCACGCTCCAGGTGCCGTTGCACCTGATCGCGCATCACCAACACCTGCTCGCGGACTTTTCCCGCGAGCGGATCGTCCCGCCCGGAGGTTTCGTTCAGCAGTACGGAGAGCGGCGTCTTTAATGCATGCGCGAGATTGCCGACATGCATGCGCGCGCGATCGACAATTTCGCGGTTTGATTCGAGCAACGCGTTCACTTCTTTCGAGAGCGGAGCAATCTCCCGGGGGAAGTCGCCTTCCAGCTTTTCCGCGCGTCCGGAACGGATCGCGGCAAG
>JAJPHK010000056.1 GCA_021325315.1 Alphaproteobacteria bacterium | reverse complement strand
GAACAGTCTTCATGGATTACCGGGTCTCGTCCGCGCCACGGCTCGCGTTCCGCTCGCCTGGCGCGACGGCCCGGTAATGACAAAAAAGTCAAACTGAGACACTGACGGGAATCCGGCTATGCAATAATCCGAAAAAAAAACTGAAGGTTCACCAATGAGGATCGCCGTCGTCAGCAGCCCCAGAAGCGGCAACAGCTTCGTGCGAAACATCCTGTCCGATGCGCTGAAGCTGGAAAATATCCACTCGCATAATTACAAGGGCATGCATATTCCCGAAAAATGCATATACCAAATTCATTGGTATCGGGAGCCGAACTTCCAGTCGTTTTTGGCCGAACACAATTTCAGCGTGCTCACCGTCGCGCGCCATCCGCTCGATATCCTGGTCTCTGTTTTCAATTTTATTCGAAACGATCCGAGCCCTGCGAAATGGCTCGAGGGAAATGTTGAAATCGACGACCGGCTCGTTGGGCATTCGCCGGCATCGGAAGTTTTTCTGGATTATGCCTTGAGCTGGGGCGCCGAGAATTTGTTCTCGGTGACCTACCAATGGTGGCACGATCGCGACGCGATCAAGATCCGTTACGAAGATTTTGCAACTTCCGACTATAATAAATTCGCCGCGCTCCTGAACGAACTCGGTGCGCCGAAGGACAATCTAGAATATGCAATCGCCTGCAACCCGTTCGAACGGTTGAAACATACCCCCAACAAGCACGGCTGGCAGGGAATCCCCGGGCTTTGGAAAAAATTGGTTCCTTATCTGCACGCCAGAAAAATTTATAAGAGACACAAAAGAATTTTTAAGGTACTCGGGTATTCGGTCGAGCCGACTCTGCTTACCAAGAAAGCGGCCAGCCGAAATTGGGAAATCTTGAGCGCAAGCTAGCTCAAGATCGGGGTAGGGAATGAATGCCTAAAGCGCTAATTACAGGCGGCGCGGGATTTGTTGGCCGGCATCTTACGATTCGACTTCTGTCGCTCGGCTGGGAAGTGGACGTCGTCGATCCGATCTATCCCGGCACGGGAGCGATCCATCCCGACAGGGGCTGGCCGTTCGAGGATCCGAGGCGCTATTCCACATTTTCGTTTTACGGGCAGGATTGTCGCGAGTTCTTCAAGTCCAGCGAAAAGAAATACGACTACGCGTTCCACCTTGCGGCGATCGTGGGCGGAAGGCTCGTCATCGAAAACCAGCCCCTTGCCGTAGCGGACGACCTGTCGATCGACGCGCATTTCTGGCAATGGGCGAAAGAGCGCCGGCCCGGGAAGTCCGTCGTTTTTTCCTCAAGCGCGGCTTATCCCATCCGTTTTCAGACCTGGGAAAATTACACGCTGCTCAGCGAGGACATGATCGATTTCACGCGGGATATCGGCGTGCCCGATCTGACCTATGGCTGGGCCAAATTGACGTGCGAATTTCTCGCCCGCGTGGCGTATCAGAGACATGGTTTGCGCTCGGTGATCTATCGCCCGTTTTCGGGCTACGGGGAAGATCAGGATCTGAGCTATCCGTTTCCTTCGATCTGCAAGCGCATTCTGGATGCACCGAATGGCTCCGAAATCGATGTGTGGGGCAGCGGCCTGCAGATGCGCGATTTCATTCATATCGAGGATTGCGTCGACATCGTCCTCGCGACCATGGACAAAATAGACGATGCGTCGCCGCTGAATCTCTCGACGGGAATATTCACGAGCTTCATCGATTTGATGCAGGCGGCGAGCGGGCTCTGCGGCAAGTCTCTTCGGTTCAAGACGCAGCCGGACAAGCCGGAAGGGGTTTTTGCCCGCGGCGGCGATACGGCAAGGCAGCTCGCCTTCGGTTGCCGCCCGAAGATCGCATTGCAAGACGGGATTCGGAAAGCGTTCGATTTTCGGAAAGAACTCGACTCTCGTCAGAAGGCGGCTGTCTGATGCCAGTCCTCGGCCGCGCGCGAAAGCTGCTCGATCGGTATCTTTTGGACGGCGAGGTCGACGTCCGGCTGATCGGACGCAACGAGCGTTCGGTCGGCATCGGCGCGCACAGCGCGATGTTCGAGGAGGCCGTGCGCGGCGATCTCCGTGTGCAGAAAATTTCCGTCCGTAGCGGAAAGCTCCGGGAACACCTGCAGGGCCCGAAGCGCAAGGCGCGCATCGCGATCTACACCGACGTGCTCGAAAACTGGGCGGGCGATCCCGCCCACAGGAAAGTGCGGGGCGCGGATCTCAAGATCGCTTACGTCGTCTTCGACTCCGACCGCCTGCCGCCGTCATGGGTGGAAATCCTCAATCGCGAGTTCGATCTGGTTTTGACCCCGTCCGAATTCGTGAAATCGGTGACGCTGCAAAGCGGCTGCCGGCTGCCGGTGTTCGTGCTGCCGCTCGAAATTCCGGACGTGCGTTCGATCGCGGAGCCGGAGAACGTCCGCGCTTCCGCGTTGCCCGTTCGCTTCCTGTCGATCGGATCGTACCATCCGCGGAAAAATTACCGGAAACTCGTGCAGGCTTTCGTCGAGGAATTCGGGCCTCATTCGAACGACGTGCAGCTCGCCATTCATTCCAATCTCGCCTTCGGCGGCGAATACGACGTCCTCCGGCGGCAGATCGAGATTGCGAACGCCAGGAATATTTTTGTTACGAAAGCGCAATTTCATCCCTTGCACATCGCCGAGCTGTTCGGCCACAGCGAAATTTATGTCGCGGTGTCGAAAGGAGAGGGGTTCTGCATCCCGGCGCGCGAGGCGGCGCTGCGCGGCAAGATCATCGTCGCGACGGACGGCTCGGCGCTCAGGGAAGTAAAGGCGGACCGCATCATCCGCGTGCCCGTGAGCACGCTCGAGCCCGCGCGCTATCCCGAAATCGACAACGCGATTTTCGGCAGACAGTTTGCGACCGACGTGCCGGCGATCCGCAAGGCGCTGCGGCAGGCTTACAAGCTTGCGCTCTCGCATCGCGGAAAGAAGCTGTCCTATCCGGTCGCGGCGAGCGAACGCAGGAGCCAATACGAAATCTTGTACCGGCTGCGATCCCTGCTGCGGCCGATCGAAATCGCGGCGGGCGGCGGAAACGAGATCGGCATCGGCAAGATCACCGTCGATTCCAAAAAAACCGCTTCTTCCCTGAAGCGGGTCTTCGGCAAGAGAGGGCGCGTCTACAAGCGCGTGATTGTCGGGCACGACGGCGGGTTTTTTTCGCTTTTCAATATCTACCTCAGCCATCTGGTGTGGGGGCAGGGCGCGCGGGGCGTTCAATATGTATTGCCCGACTGGAACGTCGAAAGCATTCGCCGCTTTCACAAGCTGAAAAAATTCCAGTCCTTCTGCTACGGCGGCTACAAGGACAAGAATGTATGGGCGCGGCTGTTCGAGTCGCCTTATGCCGACGTGAGCACCGCCGATCTCGACGATCCGGAAGCCTTGTATGCGGGCTCGCGCGGTCCGGAGCATTCCTGGAATGCGCAGAACGAGCCGAATCTGACCTATATCCACGCCGGAAAGCTCTATCGCTCGCCGGATTTTCCGGAATGGCGGAAGTGGTATCATGCCTATTATTCGCATTATATTCGCGTGAAGCCGCATATCGCGCGCCGCGTCGATGAGCTGGAGCGCGAGTTGTTCGGCAACGCTTACGTCATTTCCGCGCACATCCGTCATCCCAGCCACGCCATCGAGCAGCCGAACGGCCGGATCGCCGAGATCGACCAGTATCTGTTCGCGATGGAAAAAGAAGTCGAGCGGCAGCGGCGCCGGCAGCGCGTCAGAATCTTTGTTGCGACGGATCAGGAAAAGGTCATCAAGCAGACGAGGCGGCATTTCGGCTCGCTGGTGGCGTTCGTCTCGGACGTCGCGCGGGTGAACGAGGCGGACGATACGAAATACGAGCGGGCATCGGAGGCGGAAAAGCACAAGGAAGGCTTCCAGGTGCAGCATCTCGCCGCCGCCGACGAAAAGAAATGGTCGGTGAAGATGGCGGAGGAAGTGATCGTCGACGCGCTGCTTCTTTCGCGCAGCCACGTCATGTTTCACACGGTAAGCAACGTGGCGACCGCGGTTTCCTTCATGAATCCAAAGTTGCGGATGAATTATCTGGCCGTCCAGTGAGGCGGCCTTTTACTCCGTATTGGATTACCGGCAACACTGCTATTTGGCCCGGCTTAGCTGCCGTCCCACAGGTGCGACAGCGGCAGACACTGGACTCCGATCACACCGATATTATTCTTCGGCAACCGTCGCACGATCTGGCCCTTTAGAGTGATAGTGAGCGCATGACGTTGCCGCGAACGATCCAGCTGTCGCCGCAAGATCAAGATAATGTCATTGTTGCTGTTGATCAGATCATACCGGGCACCAGGGTCGCTGGTGTTACCGCGCGCGAGCGTGTGATCTGGAATTCGTGCCCCGGCAAATCGAAGCAGTGACGTGATCGCATAAGGAGAAGGAATCTAAGACAGCCGCAGGAGGAAACCATGAATTCGAGGATAACTCGACGGAAACTGCTTAAGAACTCCGCGCTCGCCACCACAGCTGTGTTGACGATGCCCTACGTACACGGAGCCTATGCCGCCGGCTCGTTGGCGCTCGGCGTCTGGGACCACTGGGTGCCCGGCGCCAACAACGCGCTCACCAAGCTCGTCACCGAGTGGGGCGAGAAAAACAAGGTAGAGATCAAAATCGACTACATCACCTCGCAAGGCGAGAAGGACAAGCTCACCGCGGCCGCGGAGGCGCAAGCCGGCACTGGTCACGACATCATGTCGCATCGCGACTGGAATATTCAGATTCACCAGCGCGTGCTCGAACCGCTTGACGATGTGGCGAACAGCCTCATCAAGCAATATGGCCCGATCTCGCCGGTCGCCGAATATCTCGGCAAGATCAAAGGCACGTGGCGCGGGATCCCGACCGCGGTCGGCAGTCAGGTGAAGCCGACCTGCTCGCGCATCGACCTCTACAAGGAACATGCGGGCATCGACGTCGTCGATATGTTCCCGGCCGATGAATCGAAGTGGGACAAGGCCAAGACCGACACATGGACGTGGGATACCTATCTTGAGAGCGCGCAGAAACTGCACAAGGCCGGTTTCCCAGTCGGTCTGCCAATGGGGCAAACGTCCGACGCAGTCGACTGGGTCGGCGCGTTTTTCAAGTCCTACGGCGTCGTGATGATCGACGAGAAGGACAACATCAAGATCAACTCGGACGAAACACGCCAGGCCCTTGAATATCTCAAGAAACTGATGGCGGTGAACCCGCCGGAAGTATTCGCTTGGGACGACGCCGGCAACAATCGCTGGCTGATATCCGGCAAGGGCTCGAGCATCATGAATCCGCCGAGCGCCTGGGCGGTTGCCAAACGCGACAACCCGAAAGTTGCGGAGCAGTGCTGGACACATCCGATGCCGAAGGGGCCAAAAGGCCGCTTCGTCGGACAGCTCCCGCAGTTCTATGGAGTGTGGAGCTTCTCGAAAAACAAGTCGGCCGCGAAAGAACTGCTGCTGCACATCTCGCAGAAGGAATCGATCGCGCAGCTCGTCGAGGCGTCGGTCGGCTACGACCTGCCGTCGTTCAAGAGCATGTACGATTTGCCGACATGGAAGACCGTCGCCCCTCCGGTGGGCACCGTCTACGGCTATCCGCCGCGCGGTGACGAGCAGACGTCGATGTTTGGTGCGCCGGCGCGCGCCGAAATTGGCGCGCAGATGTATAATCAGGCGATCAATACCGTGATGGTGTCGAAATTCTGCCAGGGCAACGAGAAGCTTGACGAGGTCATCAAGTGGGCCGAAAAGGAGCTCGAAGGCACCTTGCGCACCTGACTTAGGTTCATTTTTTGAAGAACCGGGGCATGTCGGCTGCGTTGGCCGGCATGCACCACCTTCACATCGCGAAGAGGGGATCGGCCGGAAGCGGCCGATATCGCGTGAATGGCTGATACGCTTCACTCTTGGAATCCGACGGTTGCAACGACGGCCGCAAGGCCCGCCAGCAAGTTGCTGAAGTTCCTGCGCCGGCGCTCGGCGATCGCATTCGTGATGTGTCTGCCGTTGATGACGGTGATCGGCGGCCTCGTCATCTATCCGGCATTCTATTCGATCTATCTGTCGATGCTGAACAAGTCGCAGACGCGCTTCATCGGCCTCAGCAACTTCACCTACCTTTTGTCGCGTGACGTGTTTTGGATGGTCGTCGAGCAGTCGGCGATTTTTGCGCTTACCGCCGTGTTCTTTAAGGCGCTGATCGGTCTTGTCACGGCGCATCTCATCAATAACCTGCCGGTCAAGGGCCAACGGAAATGGCGCGGTATGCTGCTGGTGCCGTGGGTGATTCCGCTCGCGCTGTCGACGCTCGGCTGGTGGTGGATGTTCGATCCGACCCACTCCGCACTTAACTGGATCATCAATTTATTTGGTGGCGACGAGATCGCGTGGCTCAGCAATCCTTATTGGGCACGCTTCTCGGTGATCCTGGTCAATGTTTGGTACGGCGCGCCGTTCTTCCTGATCATGTATCTTGCCGCGCTCAAGTCGGTTCCCGAGCAGCTCTACGAAGCGGCGGCGATCGACGGGGCAAGCGCCTGGCAGAAATTCGTTCACATCACGCTGCCGATGATGCGCAATATTATCGCGATCACCATTCTGTTCTCGCTGATCGTCACCTTCGCCAATTTCGACATCGTGCAGATCATGACCGCGGGTGGCCCGCGCAATATGACGCACGTGTTCGCGACTTACTCGTTCCTGACCGGCATTCGCTCCGGCGACTTACCGCTCGGCTCGGCGGTGTCGCTATTCATGCTGCCGATCCTCGCGGTGTCTGCGATCTTCATTTTGCGGGGCGTGCGCAAGCGCGGAAGGGAGATCGGATGACGGCCGCAACGGCCACTACGCCGCTCACGCGAGGCGTGTTCGGCCGCGCCAGCCTCAAGCGCAATCGGCGCTGGGCGTTGATCGCATCCTACGTATTCCTGATCGTGTTCGCGATATTCTTCCTCTTGCCGCCGTATTACATGATCATTACGGCGCTCAAGAGCGATGCGGAAGTCGCGCATATGGCGCACAATCCGTGGATCATCGCCGAAGGCATCACCTTCGAGCAGTTCAAGCTGCTCTTCACACAGAGCGACTTCCTGATCTTTTTCAAGAACACGGCGATAGTCACAGTATGCACCGTGGTCATCACGATGTGCATCAGCGTGCTCGCCGCGTTTTCGCTCGGACGCATGAAATTCTGGGGGTCGGGAATTCTCGCGACCGGCATCTTCCTCACGTATCTCGTGCCGGACACACTGCTGTTCATTCCGCTGTTCCAAATCGTGAAATCGCTTGGCTTGCTCAATTCCTATTGGGGCATGGTGCTGGTCTATCCGACGCTGACGGTGCCGTTTTGTACCTGGATCATGATCGGTTACTTCCAGTCGATCCCCAAGGAGCTCGACGAAGCGGCGCTGATTGACGGCGCGGGTCAGATGCAAATGCTGTTCAAGATTTTCATTCCGGTCGCGCTGCCCGGCATCATCGCCGCGACGATCTTCTCCTTCACAGTATCGTGGGCGGCCTTTGTCTATCCGATGACGTTCCTCTATTCGGCCGACCAGCAGGTGCTGACCGTCGGCACCGTGACAAGTCTCATCAAGGCCGATGTCTACAAGTGGGGCATGCTGATGGCCGGCGCACTTGTCGCCGCCGCGCCCCCGCTAATCATTTACGCGTTTCTGATGGACTACTACATCGCGGGCCTAACGGCCGGCGCGACCAAAGGATAAAGGGGGACGGTCTTCCGCGCGCGGAAGCAACGAGAACGGTTCTGGGAGGAACGATGGCCGAAGTCGCTTTGCGTAACGTGGTGAAGAAATACGACGACGTTGTCGCCGTCAGTAGCATCAACCTCGACATTCCCAATAACGAATTTCTCGTGCTGGTGGGGCCGTCGGGCTGCGGCAAGTCGACGACTTTGCGCATGATTGCGGGATTAGAGGAAATCACCGCAGGCGAGATCGTCATCGGCGGCGAAGTGGTCAACGACTTGCCGCCCAAGGACCGCGACATTGCGATGGTTTTCCAGAATTACGCGCTTTATCCGCACATGACCGTCGCAGAAAACATGTCGTTCGGTCTCAAATTGCGGAAGTTCGCCAAGGATGAGATCAAGGCGCGCGTCGACAACGCCGCGAAGATTCTCGACATCACGGAGCTTCTCACGCGACGGCCGAAGCAGTTGTCGGGCGGTCAACGCCAGCGCGTCGCGATGGGCCGCGCCATCGTGCGCAACCCGAAGGTCTTCCTGTTCGACGAGCCGCTTTCGAACCTCGACGCCAAATTGCGCGTGCAGATGCGCACCGAGATCAAGCGCGTGCACCAGAAGGTGAAGACCACCACCATCTATGTCACGCACGACCAGGTCGAGGCGATGACCCTAGCCGATCGCATTGTCGTCATGAACGGCGGCAAGATCGAGCAGATCGGCAGCCCGAACGATCTTTATCATCACCCGAAGACGCGGTTCGTCGCGGGCTTCATCGGCTCGCCGGCGATGAACCTCATTCCCGCCAAGCTCGAGACGAACGGCTCCAGCCTCAAGGTGCGTCTATCGGATAATCTCTCATTTCCTGTGCCGGAGAACCGCGCGGCGCGTTATCGCGGCGCGATCGGCAAGGACGTGCTGTTGGGCCTGCGGCCGGAGCACATCACAGAGACGCGCGGAGCGAATGGGGCGAGCGGCAACAGCCACGAATTCCCTGCCACGCTCGACGTCGTCGAGCCGATGGGCATGGAGACGATGGTGTTCTTCAAGGTCGACGGCGTCGAAGTCTGCGGCCGCGTTGAACCGACCGCGGCCAAGGGCTCAGGTGAAACGATGCTATTGCGAGCCAATCTCGACCACATGCACCTTATCGATCCGAATACGAATAGAGTCTTGTAGCGGCGAACCGGCTCGCCTCGCGCGGCTAGAAAGCGCAATCCAGGGCCTGCCGTGGCGGACAGGGTGGGATTCGAACCCACGGAAGGCTTGCACCTTCGGCGGTTTTCAAGACCGCTGCCTTAAACCACTCGGCCACCTGTCCATCCGCAGAAATGCGAGATTGCCGCACGGAAAGCAAGCAATCCAAGGCAGGAGAAGGTTAACCACATTCGAAAATGAGCCGTATTTACGCCTTACTGGAAAGGACTCTGTGGTCGAATCTGATGGGTAAGGGGCGTTTCGCCCGAAAATCTGCAATATTGGAACTCTCGGCCGCCTAGCGGTTCGAGCGGGGAAGACGGGTGGTGGGCGTGACGGGGTGTAACGGGGAGCGGACTCGGCGTGCATTGGCGTCCGCGAAGGCGGCGCGCATTCTCACGATCTTTTCCGTCGCGCTTGTTCTCGCCGGCTGCGCCGGCTCCAACAAATTCGCCCGACAGGTCGATCCGCAATATGGCGTCGCGTCGAGCCCGCGCGTGATCGCCGAGGGCCAGCCGGTGCCGAAGGGCGGCGGCGTCTATCGCGTCGGCAAGCCCTATGTGGTGGCGGGCCGCATCTATACGCCCGAGCACGATCCGCATTATCGCGCCGAAGGCATGGCGTCGTGGTACGGCTCCGATTTCCACGGCCGGCTCACCGCGAACGGGGAAATCTACGACAAGGAAGCGATCTCCGCCGCGCATCCCACGCTGCCGCTGCCGAGCTATGCGCGCGTGACCAATCTTTCGAACGGCCGGTCGATCGTTGTGCGCGTGAACGATCGCGGGCCTTATGCGAAGGGCCGCATCATCGATCTTTCGTCGAAAGCCGCCGAGCTCCTGCGTTACAAAGGGGACGGTGTCGCGCGCGTGCGCGTCGAGTATGTCGGCCCCGCGCCAATGGAGGGATCGGACGACCGCAAGCTCGTCGCGACGCTGCGCGAAGGCCAGCCGGCGCCGGCGCCTTCCGGCATCCTGCTCGCGTCCAATTCGCCGTTCGAGCCCGCGGCGCGGCGCGGCGCAATCGACTATCGTCGCGACGTGGCCCCCATTCCGGCCGAGCGGCCTTACGATATCGGCCGCTATTCGCCGCCGCCCGCGGAGGAAACCGCGCCCGCAGTCCAGCCCGTGCGCACCGCGCGCTATGTGCCTGCCCAGCAGGCGATCAGCGCGTCAGCCTATGCGCCGGTCGCCTCCACGCAGCCGCTCGGATACGCCTCCGGCCGCGGGCTTTATTAGCCGTTGATCGCGCGAAGGCGCGCCTGTAAATCATCCCGCCGGGGGCTTTTTTGGCGTTTTTTGCCTGGCAGGGAGAGCCGATCGTGTTGCATTCGGGCCGGAAGGAGTGTCCGGCAAGCCTCCGCATATTTGCGCTCTTCTCTCTCATCGCTTTGGCGCTCGCGCCGGGCCACGCATCCGCACAGACGCAGCAGTCCGCGACCGTCGCCGCGCCCAATATTTCCGCACGCCACGCGGTGCTGATGGATTACGAAAACGGTAGTTACCTCTATGAGCGCGCGGCCGACACACCGTTTCCGCCCGCGAGCCTCACCAAGCTCATGACCATGGAGCTGGTTTTTCAGGCGCTACATGAAAAGAAACTCACGCTCGATCAGGAACTGCTCATCAGCCCGAATGCCTGGCGCAGAGGGGGGGCGCCTTCGGGCGGCTCCACCATGTTCGCCTCGGTGAACAGCCGGGTGAAGGTCGAGGATCTCATCCAGGGCGTGATCGTGGACTCTGGCAACGACGCCGCGATTGCCTTTGCCGAAGGCATGGACGGAAACGAAACCTCTTTTGCGCAGCACATGACAAAGCGGGCGCATGAGCTCGGTCTCGAAACCGCGAACTTTATGAACTCGACCGGCCTTTACGATCCGAACCACAATATCTCGGTGCGCGATCTCGCGAAGCTCGCCGCGCATATCATCCGCACCTATCCGGAGTTCTACAAATATTACAGCCAGGCAGAATTTACCTGGAACAAGATCAGGCAAAAGAATCGCAACCCGCTGCTCGATATGAATATCGGCGCAGACGGCATGAAGACCGGCTACACGAAAGAGTCTGGGTATGGTCTCGTCGGCTCGGCGGTGCAGAACGGCACCCGCTTGATCGTCGTCGTGAACGGTTCGCCCTCGCTGAAGGAGCGCGGCGAGGATGCAAAGAAGCTTTTAGAATGGGGTTTCAAGAATTTCGATCCGCAGCCACTGGTGAAGGAAGGCGAGGTCGTTGCACAAGCGCAGGTCTTCGGCGGCGACAGCCGGCACGTTCCGCTGGTCACGGAGAAAGCGTTGCGGATCTTCACGGCGCATGGCGCGACCGGAAGGCTTTTGATCCGCGTCGTCTACACCGGCCCGCTCAAAGCGCCGATCGAAAAGGGCGCGCAGGTCGCACGCCTGAAAGTGTGGCGCGCGCAGCGGCTTGTGCTTGACGCACCGCTTTTCGCCGCTGCGGATGTAAAAGAAGGCGGAATTGTCCGCCGCGCCATGGACGGGGCCTATGAGCTCACCGTGGATCTTCTCCGCAGCGCGCTATCGAAATTGAAGCGGAGCTGATCTATATGCGCTCCATGACGACGACCGGCCGTTTCATCACCTTCGAAGGCGGCGAGGGCACCGGGAAATCCACCCAGGTGCGGCGCCTTGCGGAACGCCTGCGTTTGCACGGATTTGAAGTCGTCGAGACGCGCGAGCCCGGCGGCTCCCCCGGCGCGGAAGCGATCCGGCATCTTCTGCTTACGGGGGTTGCAAAGCCCCTGGGCGCGGAAGCGGAAGCGATGCTGTTCGCCGCCGCGCGCGACGATCACATGACGGCGACCGTTCGTCCGGCGCTCTCGCGCGGCGCGTGGGTGATCTGCGATCGCTTCATCGATTCAACCCGCGTCTATCAGGGTGCGCTCGGAAATGTCGACCCGCGCCTGATCCGCTCGCTCGAGCGGCTGGTGGTCGGCCCCGACATGCCGGATCTCACGCTCGTGCTCGATCTCGATCCGAATATCGGGCTCACGCGCGTGAGCAAGCGCGGCGAAGGGACCAATCGTTTCGAGGACGAGAATTTAGAATACCACAAAGAGCTTCGCGCCGCCTATCGCGACATCGCCGAACGAGAGCCCGGCCGCTGCGTGCTGATCGACGCCGACGCGAACGAGGATGTCGTCGCCGTGCGCATCTGGATGGCCGTGTCCGAGCGTCTGCTTCGCCCGCTGCGCGAAAAAGGCGAGCGAGCAGCAGAGTGAAAGCGGACACCGAACGCGAAGAGGGCGATCGGCTCGCGGGCGCGCCGCATCCGCGCACCCGCCACATGCTGATCGGCCACGAGGCCGCGCAAGGGGAAATTCTCTCGGCATGGAACGCGGGGCGTTTTCCGCATGCTTTTCTCATTGGCGGGCCCGAAGGCGTCGGCAAAGCGACGCTCGCCTACAAGGTCGCGCGCTTCGTGCTCGCAAATCCGAAACCCGGCGCAAAGAGCCTCGACATTCCGGCGGATCACCCGGTCGCGCGCCAGGTTGCGGCGCTGTCGCACCCGGATTTTCTCCTGCTGCGCCGGATCGCGCCCGAGGAAGGAAAGCCGCCGCCGGCCGAGATCAAGGTTGATGAAATCCGCAAGCTGGTGAAGTTTTTTGGCACTACGGCGGCCGGAGGCGGCTATCGCGTTTGTGTCATCGATGTGCTCGACGATCTGAACAAGTCCGGTGCGAACGCGCTCTTGAAAATTCTCGAGGAACCGCCCGCTCGCTCGCTCTTCCTTTTGATTTCGCATTCGCCGGGGCGGCTGCTCGCGACCATCCGCTCGCGCTGCCAGAAAATTTCGCTCAGACCCCTGTCCGCCGGGGAAGTAGCGCGCGCGGTACAGGAAATTGCGCGCGAGATGGAGGATTTTCCCTCCGATAAAATCGCCGAAGCGGCGGAAGCAAGCGGCGGCAGCGTGCGGCACGCGCTTTCGCTCGCAATGGGTCAGGGTCTCGAAGTGCGCGGCATGACCGAAAAGCTGCTCGCGCGATTGCCGGAGACCGACGGCGAGAGTCTGCACAAGCTCGGCGATTCGCTACGCGACCGCGAGGGCTTCTACATTTTCACGGAGACGGTCGAGGACTGGCTCGCCGCCGCCGCGACCGAGAAAGGCGCGCCGTCCGCGCGCCTTGCGCGCTTTGCCGAGACATGGGAAAAGGTGCGCCGCGCCGGCATTGAGACCGACGCTTTCGGCTTGGATCGCAAGCCGTTCGTGTTCAAAGTCTTTTCCATGCTTGCGGACGCGACACGCTAAGGCCGCGCGGCGCCCGGTTGGTAGAGGTTTTCATGGCGAAGAAAAAGAAAAGGCGCGTTTTGAGAGCGTCTGCGAAGAAGAAATCGAAGGGCAAGAAAAGGTCCGCCAAAAAACCGATCAAGAAACGCGCCGGAAAATCGGTCAAGAAATCGGCAAGGAAAAAAACGCCCGCAAAACGCTCGGCAAGGCACAAGAAAGCTGCGGCCGCGAAGAAGGCGCCGGCCGAAAAGCCAGGCGCCCGCAAGGAATATTACGTCACGACCGCAATTTCCTATCCGAACGGCGCGCCGCATATTGGCCACGCTTACGAGGCGATCGCGACCGATGCGATCGCGCGCTTCCAGCGTCTCGACGGCTACGACGTGTTCTTTCAGACCGGCGTCGACGAGCACGGGCTGAAGATGACCCAGACCGCCGCGAAAGAAGGGATCACCGCGCGCGAGCTCTCGGATCGAAACACGCCGCTCTTCAAGGCGATGTGCGACAAGCTGAACATTTCCTACGACCGCTTCATCCGTACGACCGAGGTAGCGCATTACAAGGCCTCGCAAGCGATCTGGCAGAAGATGGCCGACGCCGGCGACATTTATCTCGGCAATTACGAGGGCTGGTATTCGGTCCGCGACGAGGCGTTCTACGCCGAGTCCGAAACTCAAGTCGGCGAAGACGGCGTGCGCCGCGGCCCGCAGGGCACGCCGGTCGAATGGACGAAGGAAGAGACGTATTTCTTCCGGCTCTCCGCCTATCAGGACAAGCTGCTCGCCTATTACAAGGCGCACCCCGACTTCATCCTGCCGGAAACGCGCCGGAACGAAGTCATTAGCTTCGTGAAGGGCGGCTTGCAGGATTTGTCGGTATCGCGCACCTCGCTCGACTGGGGCGTGCCGGTACCGGGCGCGCTGAAGCACGTGATGTATGTGTGGGTCGATGCCCTCACGAACTACATCACCGGCGTCGGCTATCCGGACGTGAATTCGGCCGCGTTCAAGAAATTCTGGCCGGCGGATTTGCACGTCATCGGAAAAGATATCGTGCGTTTTCATGCGGTCTACTGGCCTGCGTTCCTGATGTCGGCGGGGATTGCGCCGCCGAAGCGCGTGCACGGCCACGGCTTTCTGTTCAATCGCGGGGAGAAAATGTCGAAGTCGGTCGGCAATGTCGTCGATCCGTTCGAGCTTGCCGACGCCTACGGAGTTGATCAGCTTCGCTACTTCTTCCTGCGCGAGGTGCCGTTCGGGCAGGACGGCAACTACAGTCATGATGCGATCGTGAACCGGACGAATGCGGATCTCGCCAACGATCTCGGCAATCTCGCGCAGCGTTCGCTCTCGATGATCGCGAAGAACCTGGAAGGCAAGCTGCCGGTGCCGGAAGCGATGTCCGAGGCGGATAATGCAATCTTGTCCGCGGCCGACGCGATGTATCGGAAAGCGCACGAGGCGATGCAAACGCAGCAATTGCATCAGGCGCTGAACGCGATCTGGGCCGTGGTCGCGGACGCCAACCGCTATTTCGCGGGCGAAGCGCCATGGGAGTTGCGCAAGACCAATCCCGCGCGCTTTTCGACCGTGCTCTGGACGACCGCCGAAGTCGTGCGCCAGGTCGCGATTCTCGCGCAGCCTTTCGTTCCCGCGGGTGCCGCGAAGCTTCTCGACCTGCTCGCCGTTCCGGCGAATGCGCGCGATTTCAAGTCGCTTGGCGAAGCCGGACGCCTCAAGGCGGGCACGCCCTTGCCGCCGCCAAGCGGCGTCTTCCCGCGTTTTGTCGAGACGGGGGAGAAGGCCGGCTGATGCTCGTCGACAGCCACTGTCACCTCGATCTTCCGGATTTTCGCGAGGAGCTCGATGCGATCGTAGGCCGCGCCCGCGCCGCCGGACTTTCGCGCATGGTGACGATTTCGACACGCGTGGAAAAATTCCCGG
>JAJPHK010000073.1 GCA_021325315.1 Alphaproteobacteria bacterium | reverse complement strand
CTGAACCAGGTTTCCTGCCGTTTGGCGTAGTGGCGCGTGTCAGTTTTTCCTGAAGTTGAAGCTTCTTCGCGTGAAATCTCACCCGAAAGATAGCGGCTAAGTGCAGGCGCGCCGTGGGCTTTCAGCGCCGGGAGCGCCGGATCGAGTTTTCGCGCCATCAGCGCCCGTACTTCCTCGAGAGCGCCGTTTTCCAGCATCCGATCGAAGCGCTGATCGATCCGCTCCCGCAATAGCTTGCGGTCGATTTCCAAAAAAACCGTCAATGTGTCCTTGGGGTCGATGAGCGGCCTCCCCGGCGTTTGCTGCCAGTCGGCGAGCGAGCGCCCCGTCGCCTCGAACACTTCGAGCGCCCGGATCACCCGCTGCCGGTCCGTCGGCCGCAGCAGGCTCGCCATCCTGAGGTCGCGCTGCGCGAGCCGCGCATGCAGCACCGGCGCGGAGACGTCCTTCGCCTCCGCTCGTACGCGCGCCCGCACCTCAGCCGGAACCGGCGGCATGTCAGAGAGGCCCTTCAGGAGCGATTTGAAATAAAGCCCGGTCCCGCCCACGAAAATCGGCAGCCGCCCGGAATTTTCCGCTTCCGCGAGCGCCTTGCCCGCGTCCACCGTCCACCGCCCGACCGAATAGTTCTCGGCCGCGTCCACATGCCCGTAGAGGAGATGCGGTACTCGCGCCTCCTCTTCGGGCGTGGGGCGCGCGGTCAGGATCCGAAAGTCGCGATAGACTTGCATCGAGTCGGCGTTGATCACCACGCCCGAAAAGCGCTCGGCGAGCGCAAGCGCCAGGGCGGACTTGCCGCTTGCCGTCGGACCTGCAATGAGCACCGCACGAACCATCCATTCTCTCCTGGATCACCCATAGCATGTCGCATATCGCGACCCTGATTTCGAACCCGAAAAATCCCGCCGTGACCCGGAAAGCCGCCGCGGCCGCGAAGGCTTTGCTGCCCGGCGCCGGCGATGTGGCAATCCTTGACGGCGAAATCGCCTCCGAAATTCCCTTCTCGCCTCCCGCGAATTCCGGCATCCGACAGCTCACCGACAAGCTGCGCGCCGCGCTCGGCGAAATCGACGTCGTGATCCAGCCCGCCGAAAACCGCCGCAAGCGCCTCTTCGTCGCCGACATGGACTCCACCATGATCGAGCAGGAATGCGTGGACGAGCTCGCGGCCTTCGCCGGCCTGAAAGAGCATGTCGCGAGGATCACCGAGCGCGCCATGCGCGGCGAGATCGACTTCCCGCCGGCCCTGCGCGAGCGCGTGGCGCTCCTGAAGGATCTGCCCGCGACGGTGGCCGACGACGTTCTGCAAAAGCATATCCGGCTGACGGCGGGCGGCCGCGCGCTCGTGATGACCATGAAGAAGCACGGCGCCTATACTTGCCTCGTGTCGGGCGGCTTCACGCTGTTCACCCAAAAAATTGCGGCACAGCTCGGCTTTGACGAAAACCGCGGCAACCGGCTCGTGATCGAAGGCGGCAAGCTTGCGGGAAAGGTGGAGGAGCCGATTCTCGGCAGCGAAGCGAAGCTCGCGTCCCTCAAGGAGCTCGCGGCAAAACTGAACATCGATTTGCGCGACACGCTCGCGGTCGGCGACGGCGCGAACGATCTGCCGATGCTGCGCGCCGCCGGCCTCGGCGTCGCCTATCGCGCGAAGCCCGCGGTCGCGGCGGAAGCGAATGCCCGCATCGAACATGGCGATCTCACCGCGCTTTTATATTTGCAGGGCTACCGGCGAGAGGAATTCGCGGAGTAATTCCGTGCCAATAGCGAGGACATAAGCCTCATCCTGAAGAGCCTCGCGAAGCGAGGCGTCTCGAAGGATGAGGCTCGTGCATCGTGGACGTATCCTTCGAGACGCGGCGCATTTCATGCGCCGTTCCTCAGGGTGAGGTCGTCTCATGAATCAAACGCCATCGTCCCCGCGCCCGCGCTTCTTAAGCGCGTCCGGGCATTCTGCAGCCCTCGTGATTGCCAGCGCGCTTGGGGCTTGCCCCATTCGCGCCAACAAAAAGAGGGGGCCGGAGCGCCGCTCGGCGCATCGGGCCTTCCGGTTTGCCTCTCTTTCGAGAGGCGGGCGCTTCGCAGCGCTCCAGCACGGCGGTTTCTCGGCATGGGCCGCGCTTTTCGTGAGGCGAAAGCCTCTCCGTCAGCGAGCTCCTCGCGCCGGCTCGTAGTGACCGGAGGCGGTGCCCCATGCCGTCCCGGTGCTCCGTTGCGAACGGAGCAGCAGGCGCCGGACCTTTCCCCGCACCCAAGACGCCTCATGAGCGCGCCCCTCGGCGGGAAAGGATGATAGGAATATAGTCCATATGGGAAAGACTGTCAAGCAGCGTTCGTGCGCCTCCACACGTCATGGCCGGGCTTGGCACCCAAGTCGGGTTTACCCGGCTTGGGCTCTTAAATGCGTCGAACTCGGGCACGCCCGAGTTCGAACGCCATCCACGCCTTGCTTGTTGAAATGCCCTCAAACGTGAATGCCCGGCACAAGGGCCGGGCATGACGAGTTGTGAGGTGCCGGGGAACGACGTGGATTACGGAATCGGCACCGGCACGAAGCGCTGCTCGTCGCCGCGCGCCACCAGCATGAGCGCGGATTTCTTGCCCTGCTTCTTCAGGGCGTCGATCTGCTTCTGCACGTCGGCGGGACTGGCGATCGCTTCGTTCTGGAGCTTGAGAATGATGTCGCCCGGCTGAATGCCGCGATCGGCGATCGGCGAATTATCGTCGACTGAAGTCACCACCACGCCTTTGGCGCCGCTCTTGAGTTTGTATTTCTTCCGGATCTCGTCGGTGATCGCGGAGAGTCCGAGCCCGAGCGTGTTCTTCGGCGCGGCGGCTTTCGCGGGCTCCTCCTTGTTCACGGAAACGAGCTTGGGCTTCTCGCTGTCCTCGAGACGGCCGAGCGTGATCTTGATCGCCTTTTCCTTACCGTCCCGAAGCACCACCGTCTCGACCGTCTTGTCCACGGCCGTGTCGGCGACGATCTTCGGCAGATCCCGCATTTCCTTGATCTCATGGCCGTCGAATTTCACCACGACGTCGCCGGTCTTCAGCCCGGCCTTGGCGGCCGGCCCGTCTTCGTTGACGCCCGCGATCAGCGCGCCGCGCGGCTTGCCGATGCCGAGGCTTTCGGCGATCGCATCGTCGACCTGCTGAATGCGCACGCCGATCCAGCCGCGCCGCGTCTCGCCGAATTCGCGGAGCTGCGCGACGATCGGGATCACGCTTGACGAAGGAATTGCAAAGCCGATGCCGATCGAGCCGCCCGAAGGCGAAATGATCGCGGTATTAATGCCGATCACCTCGCCGTCCATGTTGAACAGCGGCCCGCCGGAATTTCCGCGATTGATCGCGGCGTCGGTCTGGATGAAGTTGTCGTAGGGACCGGCGTTAATATCGCGGTTTCGCGCCGAGACGACGCCGACCGTGACCGAGCCTCCGAGTCCGAACGGATTGCCGATCGCCATCACCCAGTCGCCGACGCGCATCTTGTCGGAATTGCCGAAAGCGACCGCCTTGATCGGTTTCTCCGGCTTCACGCGCAGGAGTGCGAGGTCGCTTTTCGTGTCGCGGCCGATGACCTCGGCTTTCAGCTTCGTGCCGTCGGTGAAATTCGCGTAGATCTCGTCGGCGTCCGCGATCACGTGGTTGTTCGTGACGATGATGCCCGACGGATCGATCACGAAACCCGAGCCGAGCGAGGAAACCTTGCGCGCGCGGGGCCCGCCTTCCTTGCCGTTCTTCTTGAAGAACTCGTCGAAAAATTCCTCGAACGGCGAGCCGGGCGGAAGCTGCGGAATCTGCACGCCCTTCTGCGCCTCGATCGTCTGCGACGTCGAAATATTCACCACCGCATCGGTCACGCGCTCCGCGATATCCGCGACCGAATCCGGGCCTTTGCCGGAAGCGGCAAAACCCGGGCTCGCGGAGAGCGCGGCCAATCCTGCCGCGAAACCGAGCGCGGCGACCGAACGGAAAGAGATCTTGGTCAGCGTGGACATGGCATCCTCGAAAAAAGCTCTGCGAATTTTCTGGCCTACAAACTGCGACGGAAACCTCGCAGGAACAAGACGAAGGCCGAATCCTGTATTCACGTTATCCGGCGTTAGAATTTCGACCGAAAAGCGACATTATGTCTCTCAATCCACCGCGCGGCCGATGGTTCCTTGTCAGATCGGCATTCCGCGCATGAACCAGAGCAACAATATCCCGGCGGCCGCGGCCGCAAGCCCGATGAGCCGCAACGGCCCTTCGGGCGCACCGGCCACCTCTTCCGCCGCGCGCTTGGCGGCTCCCGGGAAGGCCGCAAAGGTAAGACCTTCGATCGCGAGCAGAAGGCCGAAGGCGGCGACGAAGTCGTGCATGCCGCCCCCCTCGTGCTCGTTACCGCGGCGCGCTGGCGGGTTTGCCGGACGCGTCGTTGAAATAACGCATGAAATCGGAATCAGGCGACAAGAGTAGAGTTGTGTCACCGCGCTTCATGGCCTGCTCGTAAGCCAGCATCGAGCGATAAAAGGCGAAAAAGTCCCGATCCTGGTTGTAGGCGTCGGCGAAGATCTTGTTGCGCATCGCGTCGCCTTCGCCGCGGATCTGCTCGCCGCGCGATTGCGCTTCGGCGACGGTGACCGTGACCTCGCGGTCGGCCTTGGCGCGGATCGTTTGCGCGAGCTGATTGCCGCCGGCGCGGATTTCCGCGGCCTCCCGCTGAATTTGCGTCTGCATGCGCTGGAACACGGCCTGGCTGTTCGCGTCCGGCAAGTCGGCGCGCCGGATGCGCACGTCGACGACCGCGATTCCGAAATTCTCCCCTTCGCGCGTCATCTGCTCGCGAATCTTGCCCATCAAATTCTCGCGCTCGTCGCGCACGATCTGGATGAAGCTCGCTTCGCCCAGCACGCGGCGCAGCGCCGAGTTGAGGAGCGTCGCGAGCTGCGAATTCGCGCGCTCGACCGAACCGAGGGTTTGATAGAAGCGCAGCGGGTCGGAGACTTTGTAGCGCGCGAAGGCGTCAACCACGAGACGCTTCTGATCGGAAGCGATCACTTCCTGCGCCGGGTTTTCGAGATCGAGAATGCGTTTGTCGATATAGACGACGCCGTCCACGAACGGAATTTTGGTTTGCAGCCCGGGTTCGAAGGCGAATTTCACCGGCTCGCCGAAGCGAAGCACGATCGCTTGCTGATTTTGATGCACGGTAAAGAGCGCGCCGTAGGCGACGACGAGCGCGATGGCCGCGAGAACCGCGAGTACTCCGCCAATGCCCCTGCTCATCGGCTGCCTCCCTGCTGCGCCGGCGCCGGCCGCGCGACTGTTCCGCCGCTGGTGAGCGGCAAATATGGAACGATGCCGCTCTTCGACACGCTCGGATCGACGATGGTTTTGTTCACGCCGTTCAGCACATTCTCCATGGTTTCGAGATAGATGCGGCGGCGCGTGACTTCCGGCGCCTTCTTGTATTCGTCGTAAATTTTCGTGAAGCGCGCGGCCTGGCCTTTGGCTTCGGCAACGGTCTGCTCGCGATAGGCTTCCGCCGCCTGCTGAATCTGCGCCGCCTTGCCGCGCGCCTCCGGCACGACGCGGTTGGCGTAGGTCTGTGCCTCGTTTTGCGCGCGCTCGGCGTCGGCGCGGGCCGCCTGCACGTCGCGGAAGGCGTCGATCACCTGCGATGGCGGGTCGACCTTCTGCATCTGCACTTGCGTGATAACGACGCCTGTCCCGTAGGAATCGAGCGTCTTCTGCATCAGGTCATGCACCCCTTGCTCGATATTTTGCCGCGCGCCGGTAAGAATCGGCTGAATCGTGGAGCGGCCGATCACTTCGCGCATGGCGCTTTCCGCCACCGCCTTGATCGTGCCTTCGGGGTTCTGGACGTTGAACAGGAAGTCGGCCGCGTCCTTCACTTTCCAGAGCACGGTGAAATCGACGTCGACAATATTTTCGTCGCCGGTGAGCATCAGGCTCTCTTCCGGCACATCGCGCACGGTGGTCCCGCGCCGCGGATCCTCGATCAGCCGCATGCCGATATCGAGACGCCGGCTGCTCGTGACTTTCGGGATGAGTACGGTTTCGATCGGCCAGGGCAAGTGATAGTTCAGGCCCGGCTGGCGCTCGCCGACATATTTGCCGAAGCGGAGCACGACGCCCTGCTCGTCGGTCTGCACGCGATAGAAGCCCGACAGCATCCAGAGCGCGATCACGCCGAGCACGATCAGCAAAGTGCCCCAGCCGCCGAACGAGCCGCCGGGCAACAAATTCCTGAGCCTATCCTGGCTGCGCCGGACGAATTCTTCGAGATCCGGCGGCGTGGGCCCGCCGGGTTGCGGACCGGAGCCCCAAGGGCCGCGCGATCCTCCGCCCGATCCCCATGGCCCGCCGCTCTGATTTTTCCAGGACATGAGCTCCTCCGCCCGCAAAACGCGGGCGCGACCTTATACGGGAGTAGCCGAGTAGGTTCAACGCACCCGAGTTCCGCAGCGCCGCTCGCGCAAGCGGACAAACATTAAATTGCTGTAACGTCAGGCCGCCCGCGCCGTGCGGAAATGATCGAGAACGTAAAGCCGGATCGCCGACGACAGATTGCCCTGATTGCGAAGCGCGTCGATATTCGCGACCACCTCCGAAAGCGTGACATCGCGTGCCGCGGCGATCTCCTTCAATGCGTCCCAGAAAGCATCTTCGAGGCTGACGCTGGTTTTGTGCCCCGCGATAACGATCGAACGCTTCACTACCGGACTTTTGATCATGATCCCTCTCCGGGTTCGATGCGGCGGCCGTCAAGGTCGCGCTCGCGTTTCAGTTCGATCGCTCGTTCCATCCGCTTAGCCGAGAGCGTGCGGCCAAAACGCATACGATTCTCGGCGGCACGCGCGGCTTTCTCTTCCCGCGCATTCGCCTTACGCCGGCGTCTCAGATTGACAATCTCGCCCATTGCCCGGCCCCTCATCGCGCGTTCGCGAACGAAACAGCGATCGGTCACGCGGGAATGCAAACGGGAATCACAAGGTCTTGGCAGAATATGACTGCAGCATAATACCGCAAGCTACTTTTGACCCTTACCTCCCGCTTGGGTTTCGCCTTATGAGAGCGATTTTCCCCGCGCACCTACCCTAGGATACCGTTTGTCGCAGGTAATGGACTGCGGCATGTTGTCCCAAAGTCGTAGGTTTTAAGCGGCAGTGCAGCATCAAAAATCCCCGTCTTTCCGGGATTTCGGACAGGCATGTTAATACCCCCTCCCGTTTCCGAAACCATCAAGGCCGGCCATGAACGCAAAGCCCACCCGCACCGAAACCGACACCTTTGGACCGATCGAGGTACCGGCCGATCGTTACTGGGGGGCGCAAACGCAGCGATCGCTGCAAAACTTCAAGATCGGCGGCGAGCGGATGCCAAAGCCGATCGTGCGCGCGCTCGGTATCGTGAAGATGGCGGCGGCACAGGTAAACAAGGATCTCGGCGCGCTCGATCCCAAGCTCGCCGACACGATTTCCGAGGCCGCACGCGAAGTCGTGCACGGCAAACATGACGACCACTTTCCGCTCGTCGTTTGGCAGACCGGTTCCGGCACGCAATCGAACATGAACGCGAACGAAGTGATCGGAAACCGCGCGATCGAGATGCTCGGCGGCGTCATGGGTTCGAAGAAGCCGGTGCACCCGAACGATCACGTCAATATGGGGCAGTCGTCGAACGACTCTTTCCCGACCGCAATGCACATCGCAGCGGCGGAGGAAATCACGCACAAGCTCATCCCCGCGCTCGAGCACCTGCACAAGGCGTTAGAAGCGAAGGTCAAGGAGTTCGCCAAGATCATCAAGATCGGCCGCACCCATACGCAGGACGCGACACCGCTGACGCTCGGACAAGAATTTTCCGGTTACGCCGCGCAGGTCGACTCCAGCATCAAGCGCATGAAGGTCGTGCTGAACGAGCTATGGCCGCTCGCGCAGGGCGGCACCGCCGTCGGCACCGGCCTGAACGCCAAGAAAGGCTTCGCCGAAGCCTTCGCCAAAAAAGTCGCGGAGATCACCGGGCTTCCCTTCGTCACCGCGCCGAACAAATTCGAAGTGATGGCCGCGCACGACGCGTTCGTGTCGGTGCACGGTGCGCTTGCCGCCTGCGGCACGGCGCTGTTCAAGATCGCGAACGACATCCGGCTGCTCGGCTCCGGCCCCCGCTCGGGCCTCGGCGAATTGTCGCTGCCGGAAAACGAGCCGGGCTCCTCGATCATGCCGGGCAAGGTCAACCCGACGCAGAGCGAGGCGCTCACCATGGCTTGCTGCCAGGTGTTTGGAAACCAGACGGCCGTCACGATCGCCGGCAGCCAGGGGCACTTCGAGCTGAACGTCTATAACCCTGTGCTCGCCTATGCGCTGTTGCAATCCGTCCGGCTCCTGTCCGACGCCGCCGTCTCTTTCACCGACAATTGCGTGGTCGGCATCAAGGCGAACGAAAAGCGCATCGCCGACTTGATGGAAATGTCGCTGATGCTGGTCACGGCGCTCGCCCCCAAGATCGGCTACGACAACGCGGCGAAGATCGCGAAGACTGCGCACAAGAACGGCACCTCGCTCCGCGAGGAGGCGGTGGGCGGCGGATATGTCACGAACGAGGAGTTCGACGCGCTCGTTCGCCCGGAAAAGATGATCGGCCCAAGCTGACCGCCGGATTACCAAACTGTCACATCGGGAACCGAACTAAAGCCGCATTGCCGGGTTTAGGCTCGCGGGCATGGGCGCGCACGATCTCCCAGGCCAAGGAGGCTTTTTATGAAAAAATCCATTCTGACCCTGACAGCCATTGCCATTCTTGCCGGTTCCGCCGCCACCTATGCGGTGGCCCAACAATCATCCGAGCCGGTCAAACAGAAGGAAAGCGATTATCGCTGGCAGCCGAGCCCCTCCGATCTCGCTGCATTCGCGAACGCCCGCGTCGCGGCGCTTCATGCCGGCCTCGCGCTTACGCCCGAACAGGAGCAGCTATGGCCGCCGGTCGAAAGCGTGCTGAAGGATATGGCGCAGAAGCGCGAAGCGCGCATGGCCGAGCGCCGCGCCGAACGCGCAAAAGGCGATGCTCTGCGGCCCGATATCATGGAGCGTCTCCGTCGCGGCGCGGATTTCATGACGCAGGCCGGGGCCGACATGAAGCGTCTCGCCGATGCCGCGCAGCCGCTCTACGACAAGCTCGACGACACGCAGAAAGGCCGGCTCGAAGATATGATTCGCGGCAGCATGCGCGATCGACGCGAGTGGATGATGCATCGCGGAATGCGGGATCGCGGGCCGCGCGGACGTGACCGGCGGCGCGATTCGGACGACGAAGGTGACGAGCTGTAAATGCGGTTACGCCCGGCTTTCCGCCGGGCGTCTTTCATAGCTTCTGTGTATCCGACGATTCCTTTTCGCCGGGAGAGCCGCCTTCGTTCTTCAGGATTTCGCGCAGCGAGCCGTCGCTCCAGCGAATGTCGTCGATCCGCCAGCCCTGCGGCAGTTTCCTGAGCTCGATCTCCACCGACTGCCGCTCGCTCATATTTGTGAAGCTGACGAACCCCATCGCTTTGCCGGGCGCGATGTCCTTCACGGTGATCGCGAGATCCTTGATGTCCCAGTCCTGGGCGCCGATGAAGGGATCGCCGTCGAGGACCGGCGGCTCGTCGTTCTTCTGTGCGCTCTCGGCGTCCGACGAGATCATCGCCGCGAGCTCCGGCGTGAAATAAGCGAGCGCCGCTTCGCTGGTGTCGAAAACGATGCCGGGCGTGTTTTGCCCGACATATTTCTTGTAGATCGCCTCCAGGAATTTTTGCGCGTCGGCGTCCGCGCGCGCGGGCATCGGCAGGATCGCGAGGCCCAGCATGATAAAAGCCGCCGCGAAGAATCCATGGATAATTTTCATGGTCTTGTCTTCCAGTGAGCATTCGCCGTTCAAACGGCGATATCGGCCTTGATCGGCGCATCCGCCACGTAGTTCTCAACCGCGATATCTTCGTAGCGGAACGCGAACAGGTCTTTTACCGCGGGATTGAGTTTCAATTGCGGTAGCGGGTGCGGCTTTCTGGACAGCTGCAGCCGCGCCTGCGCCAGATGATTACGATAAAGATGCGCGTCGCCAAGGGTATGCACGAAGTCGCCTGGCGTAAGTTCCGTTACATGTGCGACCATATGCGTCAGCAGCGCATAGGAGGCGATGTTGAAAGGAACGCCCAGGAATACGTCTGCCGAACGCTGATAGAGCTGGCAGGAGAGTTTCCCGCCCGCGACATAAAATTGAAATAGAGCATGGCAGGGCGCGAGCGCCATTTTGGGAATGTCCGCCGGATTCCACGCGCTCACAATCAGCCGGCGCGAATCCGGGTTGCTCTTGATCTCGGCCACGACGTCGCGCATCTGGTCGATCACGCCGCCGTCCGGCGTCGGCCACGAGCGCCACTGCTTGCCGTAGACCGGGCCGAGCTCGCCGCGCTCGTCGGCCCACTCGTCCCAGATCGTGACGCCGTGCTCTTGCAGATATTTGACGTTGGTGTCGCCCGCGAGAAACCACAGCAGCTCGTGCACGATCGACTTCACATGCAGCTTCTTGGTCGTCACCAGCGGGAAGCCTTCCGAAAGATCGAATCGCATCTGGTGCCCGAACACCGAGAGCGTACCGGTGCCCGTGCGGTCGTCCTTGCGGACGCCGCTATCGAGAACGCGGGAGAGGAGATCGAGATACTGGCGCATGGCGAGTCTGTGATTCCGCAGCTCAGGCTATACGGCAAGCCCCTCGCGCCGCCAGACAATAAAGTACGATTTTACAGGAGTGGATAAATCGCGCCGATTACAAGCCCGACAAGCACCGACGCTGCGAACAGCTTTGACATTTTCGGTTCTCCGGCCCTGCCCCGCCGATCGGAGAACATAACGCCGGGAAGCCGAACGGGTTCCCGGCACGCGACTAGTCGCAATCGGCGGGCGGTGTCGGCTCGTCGATCAGCTCGTTTTCGTCGATCGCTTGAATTTGCAGGCAGGAAAGGGGCGCGGCCTCGTGCTCGTGCTCTTTTTCATCCTTCGGCGTGCCGATACGGAGGAGAACCGGACTGCCATCGGGCGCTTTCGAAACGCCGGCACCGGCAGGAAGCTGCGGCGCACCGCTCGCGTTATGCGCGAAGTGATTTTCCAGGTTGAACGCGGCGTCGCCCGCGGTTTGGGTGAGTGCGAGGAGGCCCGCGACCGCAGGCAGAATGAGTAGAGGATTTGTAACAACCGCCATTTTCGTCTTCCTTGTCTTCAATCCATCCCTGGCGTCGGGTTAGTGATTCCTTGTCGTGAGCGAAAAATGAGTCTTGCTCGCGGCCATCGCCCGCTGCGCTGTTCACAAGCACTCGACCGGCTTCGACAATTTTTATGCGAATTGCGTGCCACATATTGTGCGTGGCACAAATTTGAGCAGCTATTAGTGATCAAATTCTAGAATGACGAATTCAATTGCATCAAAATGCAAAATCCGCTTCGCCAGCGCGCCGGACCCCGCATCAATCAAATTTTAGAATCTTTGTCCCATAATCGGCTGCGAATGGAGGAAATATCTGATTTTCCTCTATTTTTCGAAATTAGAATGCGCCGATTAAAAATGGAGCTCCCATGGGACGTCCCGCGCAGTTCACCGATCAGGATCTTATCGCCGCGACTTCGCGGGTCATCGCCCGGCTGGGACCGGGGCAGGCGACCGTTGCCTTGATCGCCGAAGAGGCAAAAGCGCCGGTGGGCTCCGTCTATCACCGCTATCCGTCGAAAGGCGCCCTCCTCGCCGAGGCCTGGATTGCCGCCGCCGCGCGCTTTGGTGCGCAATTTCGCAGCAGCCTGGCGCAGGCGAAGACCGTCGAAGCAGCCCTGGAAGCTGCCCTCGTCACTCCGCGCTTCGCGCGCGAGGATCATGCCGGCGGCGTGCTTCTGTTCGCGCACCGGCGGGACGATTTTCTCGATGAAGCGCCCGAAGAAAGCCGCGCCCGCGCAACCCGGGAGACCTCCGATGTGCTCCACAACATCGCGGAAGCTGCGAAGCGTCTTATGCCGCGCGATCCGCGCGGGCGCGAGAAGCTCGCGGTCGCCCTTCTCGGGCTTCCCTACGGCGCAGTGCGCATTTTCTTGCCTCAAGCCGTTCCGCCGCCCGGCCTCGACGGCACGATCAGGGCCGCTGCCCGCGCCGCCCTGGGGCACTAAGAGGCCCATTTGTCATTACCGGGCCGTCGCGCCCGTTCGCGCTGGCGAGCGAAGCGAGCAGCCAGCGCGAACACTTTAACAAGGCCGCGCCGGGCCCTCGCTCCGCTCGGCGGCGCGGCTTGAGCGGAACGCGAGCCGTGGCGCGGACGAGTCCCGGTAATCCATGAGGACCGTCCGCATACGCCTTAGCTTCATCATGGATCGCCGGGTCTCGCAGCGTCAGCCGCTCGCTTTGCTCGCGGGACGCTGCGGCCCGGCGATGACGAGGAAGAAAAATGCGTCGCTTTCGGCATTGACGGGGGCATTGAATCTCGCGCCCGAAAGGTACAGATTGCAGGGGTTCCGAGGGGTGCCCGGCCGTCGGCCCGGGCTGAGATACCGAGGTGGTGACCCTCCGAACCTGATCCGGGTCATGCCGGCGAAGGGACAGGGACATGCAACAACGCTCTATATTTCTCGCCCGCCTGATCGGCCCGGTGCTGATCACGGTCGGCATTGCGCTGATTTTCAATTCCGAAACCTACCGCTACATGGCGGAGCAATTTCTGGTCAGCTACGCGCTGATCTATGTCGCTGGCATCATCGCCCTCTTCGCGGGGCTCGCGATCGTCAACACCCACAATGTCTGGGCGTGGAAATGGCCTGTGATCATCACGATCCTCGGCTGGATGTCGGTGATCGGCGGCGTCATCCGCATCCTCGTGCCGCAGGAAGGCCAGTTCGTCGGCACCGCCGTGGTCGGCGCCAATCTGTGGCCCGGCATCCCCGGCCTCATCATGCTCTTCTTCGGGCTGTGGCTCTTCTACGAAGGCTACCTCGCCCACACCCTCCGCATGCGCCGCGCCGCGGCCGCCAAACGGACCCCTGCCAAACGCAAAAGGTGATCAATGAATATCCATAACCGCGAGATCGTCACCCCGAAAGTCACCACGGGGCCGGTCACCGGCTCGAAGAAAATTTACGTCACACCGGACGCGGCCGGGGACCTGCGTGTGCCCTTGAAGGAAATCGCCCTCGCGCCGAGCGCGAACGAAGAGCCCGTGCGCGTCTATGATACCTCGGGCCCCTACACCGACGAGAACGCGAAGATTGACGTCGAGAAGGGCCTGCCCCGCCCGCGCGTCGAATGGATAAAGGAGCGCGGCGGCGTCGAGGAATACGAAGGCCGGCCGATCCAGCCGGTCGATAACGGCAACGCGACGGGCAAGTATCTCGCCCGCGCTTTCCCGAACACGCCGAAGCCGATGCGGGCGCTCAATAGCAAGCCGGTAACCCAGCTCGAATGGGCGCGCGCCGGTGTCATCACCAAGGAAATGATCTACATCGCCGAACGCGAGAACCTCGGCAGAAAGCAAATGCTCGATCGTGCCGAAGCCGCGATCAGGGACGGCGAGAGCTTTGGCGCCTCGATTCCGCCTTTCATCACGCCGGAATTCGTGCGCGACGAGGTGGCGCGCGGCCGCGCCATCATTCCTGCCAACATCAACCATGGCGAATTGGAGCCGATGATCATCGGCAGGAACTTCCTCGTGAAGATCAACGCCAATATCGGCAACTCGGCCGTGACTTCTTCTGTCGAGGAAGAAATCGAGAAGATGGTGTGGGCGATCCGCTGGGGCGCGGACACGGTGATGGATCTCTCGACGGGCCGCAACATCCACAACACCCGCGAATGGATCATCCGCAACGCACCCGTCCCCATCGGCACCGTGCCGATCTATCAGGCGCTGGAAAAAGTGAACGGCGATCCCGTCAAGCTCGACTGGGAGTGCTACAAGGACACGCTGATCGAGCAGTGCGAACAGGGCGTCGACTACTTCACGATCCACGCCGGCGTGCGGCTCGCCTACGTGCCGCTCACCGCTAACCGCGTCACGGGAATCGTCTCGCGCGGCGGCTCGATCATGGCGAAGTGGTGCCTGTCGCGGCACAAGGAATCGTTCCTGTACGAGCGCTTCGACGAAATCTGCGACATCATGCGGAAATACGATGTCTCGTTCTCGCTTGGCGACGGCCTGCGTCCTGGCTCGATCGCGGACGCGAATGACCGCGCGCAATTCGCGGAGCTGGAGACGCTCGGCGAGCTCACGCAGATCGCGTGGAAGAAGGGCTGCCAGGTTATGATCGAGGGCCCGGGTCATATCCCGATGCACAAGATCAAGATCAACATGGACAAGCAGCTCAAGGAATGCGGCGAGGCGCCGTTCTACACGCTGGGGCCGCTTACGACCGACATCGCGCCGGGCTACGACCACATCACGTCGGGCATTGGCGCCGCCATGATCGGCTGGTTCGGTTGTGCGATGCTTTGCTACGTCACGCCGAAGGAGCATCTGGGCCTGCCGAACCGCGACGACGTGAAGGAAGGCGTGATTACGTACAAGATCGCGGCGCACGCGGCCGACCTCGCCAAGGGTCACCCGGCGGCGCAGCTTCGCGACGACGCGCTATCGCGCGCGCGCTTCGACTTCCGCTGGAACGATCAATTCAATCTGGGGCTCGACCCGGACAGCGCGCGCGAGATGCACGACGAAACGCTGCCGAAGGAAGCGCACAAGGTTGCGCATTTCTGCTCGATGTGCGGGCCGAAATTCTGCTCGATGAAGATCACGCAGGACGTGCGCGACTACGCGGCGAGCCTCGGCGACAACGAACGCGCGGCGCTTTATCCGGAGGAAGCGAAACGCGGCATGGAACGGATGTCCAAGAAATTCCGCGACCTCGGCGGCGAGGT
>JAJPHK010000095.1 GCA_021325315.1 Alphaproteobacteria bacterium | reverse complement strand
CCTGAAGATATTGCTCGCATTTTTGGCCAGCCTCTGAGGAGCAGCGCGAAGCGCTGCGTCTCGAAGGATGAGGCGCATTCTCACCCGGCGAAGGCGAGCACAGCCGCACCTGCGCCGATCAACACGACACCGAGCCAGGCAAGCAGCGACAGTTTCTCGCCCAGCAAAAGCGAGCCGAAAATCGCGACCAGCACCACGCTCAATTTGTCGATCGGCGCCACTTTCGACGCCTCGCCGAGCTTTAGCGCGCGAAAATAGCAAAGCCATGACGCGCCGGTGGCGAGCCCCGAAAGCAGCAGAAACAAATAGGTCTTGGCGGGAATTTCGACCGGCGCGCGCCATTCGCCGCTTGCCGCGAGGATCAAAGCAAGCAGCGCGAGAATGACGACAGTTCGAATAAATGTCGCGAGATCGGAATTGATGCCGGCGACGCCGACTTTCGCGAAAATCGCGGTGAGCGCTGCGAAGACGGCGGAAAGCACCGCCCAGAATTGCCACGAGGAGGCGACGGTGGGGCTCATGAACGTCATCCCTAGAATGTGTTCACGGAAAACGCGCCAGAATAGCGTATTTCCCCCAGCCATGACGCAGATCAATTCCGCGAAGACGGTCTTATTCGTGCCGGGTGACTCGCCCTGAAGGCGTGCTAGATTATTTCCAACGACGCAGGAGTATGTGCCATGGATCTCGATCCGGTGATGCTTGCGCGGATTCAGTTCGCTTTCACCGTCAGCTTTCACATCATCTTCCCAGCGTTCACGATCGGCCTTTCCGCCTATATCGCCACGCTCGAAGTATTGTGGCTGTGGAAGAAGCGCCCGCATTATCACACGCTCGCGCGCTTCTGGACCAAGATCTTCGCCGTCTCCTTCGCGATGGGCGTCGTTTCCGGCATCGTGCTTTCGTACCAGTTCGGCACGAACTGGAGCCGCTTCTCGCAATTCGCCGGCAACGTCATCGGCCCCTTGATCGGCTACGAGGTGCTGATGGCCTTCTTCCTGGAGGCGACTTTCCTCGGCATCATGCTGTTCGGCTGGAACCGCTTCCCGCCCGCGCTGCATGTGTTCTCCTGCATTTGCGTGGCGGTCGGCACCTGCATGTCGGCGTTCTGGATTCTGTCGGCGAACAGCTGGATGCAGACGCCGACGGGTCACGTCATTCAAAACGGCATGGCGGTGCCGGCCGACTGGCTGCGCATCATCTTCAATCCGAGCTTCCCCTATCGGCTCGCGCATATGGTGACCGCCGCTTACCTTACGACCTCCTTCGTCGTACTCGCGGTCGGCGCGCGCTACCTGATCGCGGGGAGCTTTCTTGAGGAGGCGAAGACCATGCTCCGGATGGGCGTCGGCTTCGCGGCGATCGTCGCGCCCCTGCAGCTCTTCATCGGCGACCAGCACGGGCTGAACACGCTCGAACACCAGCCGATCAAGGTCGCGGCGATGGAGGCGAACTGGAAAGAGAAAGTCTCCGCCCCGCTCGTGCTGTTCGCCTGGCCCGACCAGAAGAATCAGCGAAATCTTCTGGAAATCGCGATCCCGGGCGGCGCCTCGCTGATCCTGCGGCACGATGCGAACGCCGCGATTCCGATGCTTTCGAGCGTGCCACCCGCCGAGCAACCGCCGGTCGCGAGCGTCTTTTTCGCCTTCCGCATCATGGTGGGCCTGGGCCTGTTCATGATCTTCGCCGCATGGGTCGGCACGTTCCTGTGGTGGCGGAGGAAGCTCTTCGATACGCACTGGTTCCTGTGGCCCGCCCAGCACGTGTGGTGGATCGGATTCGTCGCGATCATCGCGGGCTGGATGGTGACCGAAAGCGGGCGGCAGCCCTACCTCGTCTACGGCCTGCTCAAGACGCTTGACGGGACCTCGCCCGTGCTCGGCGGACAGATTCTGCTGACGCTGATCCTGTTCGTGGCCGTCTATGCCGTCGTTTTTTCGATGGGCATCTATTACATCAACCGGCTGATCGCGATCGGGCCGAAGCCGGCGCCGGAAGCATCCACGTTGCCAAGCCGGCCGTTGTCCACGCCGCTGGACACCGGCAAGAAAATCTTCGGCTGAGAAAGAGAGGCCGTCATGGAATGGTATCTTCCGGTTATCTGGGCCGCGCTGATCGGCACCGCCGTCGCGATGTATGTCATCCTCGACGGCTTCGACCTCGGCATCGCGATCCTGTTTCCCTTCACGAAAAACGAGCGCGAACGCGACCAGATGATGAATACGGTCGCGCCGTTCTGGGACGGCAACGAAACCTGGCTGATCCTCGGCGGCGGCGGCTTGTGGGTCGCCTTCCCGCAAGCCTACGCCGTCATCATGCCGGCTTTTTACATTCCGGTGATACTCATGCTGCTCGGGCTCATTCTGCGGGGCGTTGCGTTCGAGTTCCGTTGGATCGGGCGGAGCAGCAAGGTGTACTGGAATTACGCCTTCACCTGGGGTTCGATTCTGGCGGCCTTCGCGCAGGGCGTCATCCTCGGCGGCCTCATCCAGGGAGTGACCGTGCGAAACGGGCAATTCGCGGGCGGCTCTTTCGATTGGGCGACGCCGTTCGCCTTCATGTGCGGGCTTGCCATCATCGCGGGCTATGCGCTGCTCGGCGCGACGTGGCTCATCATGAAGACGGAAAAGAAAATCGCCGAGCGCGCGCGCGAGCAGGCGAAATACGCGCTCGTTGCGGTGCTGATCTTCATGGGGATCGTGAGCCTGTGGACGCCCGCGATGTCGCCACGCATCGCGGATCGCTGGTTCTCGATTCCGAACATCCTTTACTTGTGGCCGATTCCTGCGATCACGCTTCTCGTCGCGGTCGCCTGCTGGGTATGGATCGACAGCAAACGGGAATACGCGCCTTTCTTTTCGTCGATCGTACTGTTCCTGCTCGGCTATCTCGGGATTGTGATTTCGAATTTCCCCTATCTCGTGCCGCCGTCGCTCACGGTTTGGCAAACCGCCGCAGTACCCGCGAGCCAGGTCTTCATGCTGATCGGCACAGTGTTTCTGCTGCCGATCATCCTCGGCTATGTCGCCTTCGTGTACTGGGCCTTCCGCGGCAAGGTGCGCGAGGGCGAGGGGTATCATTGAGCATCCCCCACCCGCTCGCTTCGCTCGCCTCCCTCCCCCGCTTGCGGGGGAGGGATTAAGGGTGGGGGCGGATGCGCCGTGCTATTTCTCCGGTGGAATGATCGCCCAGCCGAGGTTCACAGGATCAATCCTGCCCGGCAGATTCCACAGCATCGAAAGCGGCGCTTCCGGCACGAAGGGCGGCAAGACTTCCGTAAGCGCCGCCGGCGGCGCGGCGTTGCCGCGGATCACCGGCCAGAACACCACCCCGCCTTTTTCCGCGAGCGTCTTGTCCTTGATCCAGGGTGCGATCGTTCGATCAGCGTCGGGAAAAATATGCGGGCGGTCCTTCGCGGCGAGCGCAATTTCGCTCGCATAGAGCGGCGGGCCGATCATGACCGTGAGCGGCTTTCCTGTGCGATTGCGAAAACTCTCGTTCATGACCTGCGCGGCGGATTTCGCCGGCCAGTTGGTCATCAGGCCGCGGCCGAGCCAGGGCACGCCGAAATTGATCGCGACGATCGCGGCGGGCGGCAACAAAAGAAGGATGAGAACGATCGCGACGGCAAGGCGCTGGCGGCAGAGCCACACGGTTTCGCCGGCGAATAAAAACGCGAGCAGCCCGGAATAAAGAAGCAGACAGGCAAAAGCGTCGACCGTGACGCGCAAGCCGAAGGCGATCGCCGCACCCGCAGCCGCGAAAAACGGTACCGCCGAGATCAGAACGCCCGCGACCATCGAGAAGCCGGAAAGCGGCGCACGCGTAAAGGAAACCGCCGCGATGCGCCCTCTCGTCAAAATCGGCGTCGCGACAACGATCAAGAGGATCAATCCGAGATGGCCCGCGAGCGCCCCGCCCGCCGCTTCATAGGCCTTCATCACTCCGACCGTTTCGAAACCGGTGCGCGGGCTCTCGTAAAGACCGGAAAAATTATGCGTTGCGAGCCACCACAGGCGGGGCGCCGCGATCAGGGCGAAAATCACGGAGGCCGCGACGGCGAGCGCCTGCGAACCATGCTTCCGGATCGCCGCCTTGCCGCTGCCGGTGACGGAAATCGCGAGCAGAACCGCGAGCACGAACAGGCCCTGTACGCC
Organism: Alphaproteobacteria bacterium; assembly: GCA_021325315.1. Taxonomy (GTDB): domain Bacteria; phylum Pseudomonadota; class Alphaproteobacteria; order Rhizobiales; family Xanthobacteraceae; genus Palsa-892. The sequence goes on along the minus strand of JAJPHK010000095.1, from coordinate 6,300 downwards.
GGCATAAAGCGAAAGCGCCGCGGTCACGCCGAGCGAAATCCACGCCGCGCGGTTGCCCTCGCGCATCGCGCACCACCACGAAAGCACCATGCCGGCGACAATCGGCATCTGGATCGTCGCCGAGTCGAGCGCGCCGACCGGAAAGCTCACCGGGGTCACGCCCACCATCGCGAGGGTCGCGAGCGCGCCATGCTGCTCGCCGATCATGCGGCGCGCGAGCCCGAAGACGAGCCAGCCCGCGAGCGCGACGGCAGCGGGGCCGAGCGCCTTCATCAAAAGGATCGACGGAAAGACCGAATAGACGCTTTCCATTACCCAGGGCGCCAGGATCGGCAGGCCGGGATAGCCGAGCTGCCATTCGCGGCCGATGGCGAGGCCCGCGGCGATTTTCGGGTCGGGCGTCGGATTGGAGACGAACGGGACGAGAGTCCAGAGAAGCGCGTGCAAGATCAGCGCGCCAGCGACCAGGAATCCCGCATGCGCGCGCAGCGCCTCGACAAAAAGCGACGCGGTGAGCGGCCCCGGCGGGGGATTGGATGCGTGCATCAGCTCTCTGGCGTAAAGGTTTCGGCTGCGACGGCGTCGTAGGCGGCAATAATCGGCGCGAAGGAGCGGCGATGATGCACGCAAGGGCCGAGTTTTTCCAGCGCCTTGGCGTGGCCGTCGGTGCCATAGCCTTTGTGTTGTTCGAAGCCGTAGCCGGGATGCGCGAGCCCTAAATTCTGCATCAAGCGGTCGCGGGTCACCTTCGCGACGATCGAGGCTGCGGCAATCGACGCCACGATGCCGTCGCCGCCGATTACCGCCTTCACCTCGCAATCGAGCGGCAAGCCGTCGCGGCCGTCGACGAAAACATAACGTGGCCTGCGCGGGAGCGAATTCACGGCACGGGCGAGCGCCCACAGGCTCGCCCGCAGGATATTGTCGCGGTCGATGCGCGAAGGCGGCGCGACGCAAATCGAGACCTCAGCGGTCGCCGTGATCTTCTCGAAGAGGACGTCGCGCTCTTCGGGATCGAGCATTTTGGAATCATCAAGGCCCTTCGGTACGCGCGCGGGATCGAGGATCACCGCCGCCGCCACGACAGGCCCGGCCCATGGGCCCCTGCCCGCTTCGTCGCATCCGGCGACGGGCGCGAACCCGAGGCGATACTGCCTCGCCTCGCGGGCGAAGGTCGGGCCACGGCGCGACGGCGTTTTTTCGTTCTTGACCACGGGGCAGGCTTTCGTAATTCCGTGATTGACCTAACTTATCTTTACTTTTCTTTTTTTCGCGGCCAAAGCCGCGATTGCAAGGAACCCACAGGCCCGCCACAATTACTCCAATTACTATCGGGTTTCGGCCGGTTCCGGCCGGGAGAGAAGCGATGCAATACGACGATTTCCGGCGTAGCGATAATATCGAAGACCGCCGCGGCGACGAGGCCCCGATCGGCATTCCCGGCGTGTCCTCGGGCGGCCTCGGCATTGGCGGGCTGATTATCGTCGGCCTCATCTCCTGGGCACTCGGCATCGATCCACGGCTTGTGCTCGGCGGGCTCGAAATGGTGCAAGGCGCGCGGCCGCCAATGCAGCAGACGGGCGGCCCCGCCCGTCCCGCAGGAACGCCCACCGATGCGCAGGGCCAGTTCGTCGCCGCCGTGCTCGGCGACAGCGAGGACCGCTGGACCGAAATTTTCGCCGAAAACAACCGCCGCTACGAACGGCCGCGGCTTGTGCTTTTCACCCGCGCCACGCGCTCGGCTTGCGGCTTCGCGCAATCGGCGATGGGGCCGTTCTACTGCCCGAACGACCAGCGGGTTTATCTCGACACCTCCTTCTTCGACGACCTGCAACGCAAGTTTCAGGGCTGCTCGGGCGCGGCCTGCAAGTTCTCCTACGCCTACGTGATTACCCATGAGATCGGGCATCACGTGCAGAATCTGCTCGGCATCCTGCCGAAGGTGCAGCGCGCGCAGCAGGCGATGGGCGACCGCGAACGGAACGCACTGCAAGTGCGCGTCGAATTGCAGGCCGATTGCTTGGCCGGCGTATGGGCGAACCGCGCGCAGGCGAAATGGAAATTCCTCGAACCCGGCGACGTGGAAGCCGCGCTGCAAACCGCGTCCGCGATCGGCGACGACCGTCTGCAAAAGCGCGCGCAAGGCTATGTCGTGCCCGACGCCTTCACCCACGGCTCTTCGGCGCAGCGCATGGCAGCGTTCCAGAAAGGCTTCAAGGGCGGACAGTTGCAATCCTGCCCGCTGTAAAGCTCCACCCTCGTCATTACCGGGCCGTCGCGCCCGGCGAGCGGAACGCGAGCCGTGGCGCGGACGAGTCCCGGTAATCCATGAGAACTATCCGCGTATGCAGGTCTTCATCATGGATCACCGGGTCTCGCAACGTCAGCCACTCGCTTCGCTCGCGGGACGTTGCGGCCCGGTGATGACGGGAATGGGGAATGCGACGCCCTCCCCTTGCTCCGCAAACAAACGTATAAGTTCCTACTGGTGAAACCGATGTCCAACCTCGACCCCTCCAAACCCTTCGAGCCGCTTTCGATCGCGGTGCTGACGGTTTCCGACACGCGCGCGCTTGCCGAAGACAAATCCGGCGCGCTGCTTTCCGAACGCATTAAAGCCGCGGGGCACAAGCTTGCCGACCGGGTGCTCGTGAAGGACGAGGTGAAGGCGATTCGCGCCAAGGTGAAGGCATGGATCGCAAACAAAAACATTGACGTGGTGATCACCACCGGCGGCACCGGCTTCACCGGCCGCGACGTGACGCCGGAAGCGGTCGAGCCTCTGTTCGAGAAAAAGATGGAGGGCTTTTCCGCTGTCTTCCATCAAATATCGATGCAGAAGATCGGAACGTCCACGATCCAGAGCCGCGCGCTCGCGGGCAGCGCGAAATCGACTTTCATTTTCTGCCTGCCGGGCTCGCCCGGCGCGTGCCGCGACGCCTGGGACGAGATTCTCGTCCACCAGCTTGATCTTCGCCACCGGCCCTGCAACTTTGTGGAGATACTGCCTCGCCTCGGCGAGCACCTGAAGCGCGGGAAATTGAAGGCGGCGAAATAGGTTCTTCTTGGCGGATCATCGGCCGAAGGTTTTGATCATCGGCGCCGGGTTTGGCGGGCTCGAATGCGCGCGAGCGCTGAAAAACGCCCCGGTTGCCGTGACCGTGCTCGACCGGCACAACCATCACACCTTTCAGCCGCTGCTCTATCAAGTCGCGACCGCCGCGATCTCGCCCGCGGACATAGCCTGGCCGGTGCGCAGCATCCTGCGCAGGCAGGAGAACGCCGAAGTCTTGATGTGTTCGATCAAGAGCATCGACACGAAAGCGAGGATCGTACACGCGAGCCGCCACGACCTCCCCTACGATTATCTCGTGCTCGCGACAGGTGTCACACATTCCTATTTCGGGCATGACGAATGGCAGGAGGCGGCGCCCGGCCTGAAAAGCCTCACCGACGCGACGAAAATCAGGAGCCGCGTTCTGATCTCCTTCGAGCGCGCGGAAACCGCCGAAACGGACGCCGACCGCAAACGCCTGCTCACGTTCATCGTCGTGGGCGGCGGGCCGACGGGCGTCGAGATGGCGGGCGCGATCGCCGAGATTGCGCGGCACGCGCTCCGCTACGATTTCCGCCATATCGACCCGAGCTCGGCGCGAATTCTGCTGATCGAGGGCGGCCCGCGCATTCTGCCGACCTTTCCGGAGGATTTGTCCGCCTACGCACAGCGCGCGCTGGAAAAGATGGGCGTTGAGGTGATGACCTCCTCCATGGTCACCGACGTCCGCCGCGACGGCGTTTCATTGGGCGACAAGAAAATCGAATCCGAAGCGATCATCTGGGCGGCAGGCGTGGTGGCCGGTCCTGCCGCGAACTGGATCGATGCCGCGCATGACCGCGCGGGACGCATCAAAGTCGGCAAGGATTTGAGCGTGCCGGGGCATCTGGAAATTTTCGCGGTCGGCGATATCGCGGCGCTCGATCCGCCGGTGCCCGGGATCGCGCCTGCGGCAAAGCAAATGGGGAAATATGTCGGGAGGCTGATCGCCGCGCGCGTTGAGGGCCGCCCCTTCGACAAGCCGTTCCGCTACCGCCACGCCGGAGACCTTGCCACCATCGGACGAAAGGCCGCGGTGGTGAACCTCCCCTATTTGAAGCTCAAGGGCTTCATCGGCTGGCTGTTCTGGTCGCTCGCGCACATCTATTTTTTGATCGGGGTCAGGAACCGGCTGATGGTCGCGCTGACGTGGCTCTGGAGCTACTTCACGTATCAGCGCGGCGCGCGGCTGATCACGCGGGACGAACCGCGCAATTGATCCTTCGAATACGCGCCGGTTCTATCGTCTCGCGGCTTCGCGCATTTACAATTTCAGATCCCAGAATTCGGCGACGACGTCCTTCCCCCAGGAGCGGCGTTTCTCGCTTGAGGTAAGCGTAAAACCGGCCTTCTCGTAGATGCGGCGGGCGCCGGTGAGCACGCTATGGGTCCAGAGCGTGATCGAGCGATAACCGGCTTTGCGCGCGAAGCGAATGCACTCGTCCGTCAGCCGCGTCCCGATGCCGAGGCCGCGCGCCCTGGGCTCGACCAGCAAGAGCCGCAGCCGCGCGACCCCGGGCTTGTCATCCTTGACCAGCATCACGGAGCCCGCGTTCTCGCCGTTGCATTCGGCGATCCAGCAGCATTCCCGTTTCGGGTCGAAATTGTTCACGAAATCGGCGGCGATCTGCGCGCAGAGACCCTCGAATGGATCGCCCCAGCCGTATTCTTCGGCATAGAGCTCGGCGTGACGAGCGACGATCCAGCCGAAGTCCCCGTGCCGGGGAGCGCGTAAGGAAACAACCGGCCTTTCCGCTTTCGGGGAGTCGACGAGCGACGCGATCGTTTTCATCGCGCTGATCATGCGCTGCCGATCTCGTTCCGGCAGCGGTTTCAGCATCGCGCCGACTTCCTCGCGCGAGCGCTTGTCGAGCGGCGCAAAGGCGGCTCTGCCTTTTTTCGTGAGTGTAATAAAACTTTTTCTCCCGTCGGAAGGCGATGCTTCGCGCGAGATCAGCCGTGCGCGCGAAAAGCGATCCAGAATCCGGCTGAGATAACCCGCGTCGAGTTCGAGCGCCTCGCCGATTTCCTTCGCTGTCGCGCGTCCGCCGTGTGCAAGTTCATAAAGCACGCGCGCTTCTGCAAGCGAAAACGGACTCTGCAGGAAATGATCTTCGAGCACGCCGATGCGGCGCGTGTAGAAACGGTTGAAGTCGCGGACCTGCTCGATGTGTTCCGAAAGAGCGGCTTTGGCCATAGGCCAAGCTTCGGCCAATTAGTTGACGGAGTCAACTATATTCCGTCCCGATCACTACGGCCGCTCGCAGCGTCACGATCCGCCGCCTTCCAATGCGCGCGAGCAACCGTTCCCGCGCGCGGCCTCCGTCCTTGTGGCCGCCGAGCGACTGATAAAAGCGCTTCGTAATGAGGAGCCCTTGCTCCGCGCGCGGGCGAATGCCGAATGCGCGACGCGATGCTGCGGCGGCTTCCGCGAGGCGAGGCTGCAACCCGAAGCCTTCGAACGCAAGCTTAAACGTAGCCGCGCGCTTTTCGGTCTGTCCGAGACGCTCGGCCTTCTCGATGAAGACGCGGAGCTCGCGCGTCCATTCTTCTTCCAGCACCGCGGCCGGATCGAGAAACATCAGCCAGTTGCCGCGCGCGCCATGCGCCGCCGCGCGCAATCGCGCGCCGAGATCGTGCGGGCCCTTGTGAAAGCCGCAGCCGGCGACGTCCGCGATCTTTTCGGTTTCGTCAACGGAACCGCCGTCAGCGAGAATCACCTCGCGCACGAGCCCTTGGGCCGAACCCGGCACGAGCGACGCAAGCGTCGGCACCAAGACGTGCTCACTGTTCAGTGTGGGGATAACGACAGTGATCATAGGAACCACAACTACTTGTTATTGTTTTGTTACAAAACCGCCCCATATAGCATTAAAACCCCTTAAAAATTTGTTCTTGTTTTGTTCCTGCGTCCTGTTAAGGTGAGGCATGGACAACATCTTCGACGATTCTTCGCCGAACAAGTGGCCGGAGGCGGAAGCCGATCATCCGGAAGCGCAGGACGGCGTGCTCAATACCGCCGTCAGCGGCGAGCGCCGCCGTGGCCGGGGCGCCGTGACCAATCCGAGCGGGCGCTACGAGCCGCATTGCAAGGTCGCCTTCGACGACGGCTGGCAGAGCCTCGAGGAGCTCCCGCCCTTCCAGACCCATGTCACCGAGGAAAGGGCGCGGCGGATCATTACGAGAAACGAATCCCCCGACATCGG
>JAJPHK010000011.1 GCA_021325315.1 Alphaproteobacteria bacterium | reverse complement strand
GCCGCCGCCAGATCCGCAAAGCTCATCTTTTCAGATGCGAGCCAGCTTCGCGTTTTCAACAGCCAGCCGACATATTGCAGATGATAGCGGATATTCTTCTTCGCCGCTTGCAGCACGGCCGAATCGGGCGGTCCGCCGCCTTCCGCGGAAGAAAGGCGGAGTTTCAGGATTTTCTCGCGCTGGAGCGGCTCGCTCACTTCCGCGAAAAATTTTTCGTGGAACCAGCCTGCGATCCGCCGCGTCTCGGCGCGCGCTTTCGGCTCGGCGGGAAGCAGCCGATGGCTGCCCAAATTCGAGCCATGTGTCTCGTCTACATATTCGGCAATCACGCTCGCGGGTGAGACAGGAAAGTTCCCGTCAACGAGCACCGGTGTTGTGCCGGCTGGGTTCAGTTCCAGAAATTCCGGACGGCGCTTGCGCACGTCTTCGTCCGCGAGCTCGAACGGCACTTTGTATTCGGCAAGCGCAAGCCGGATAAAGCGCGAATGCGGACAAAACGGGTGATGAAAAAGTTTCATGGTCCAAGAATAAACGAGCGGAGCGCGCAAATAGAACGCCGATCGGGGCAATCCTAGGGCGCGAGCGTTACCAGAGCCTTGATCGGTGGCAAGGCGTCTGGGAAAAGGACTGCGGGATTCGCACGAAATCGGGAGTAGGGCATGGCAGCCGGAATCTGCACACAAGGCTTGGACACTGGTTTCGTTGAGCTTGGCTACGCCAAGGTCGCCTTTCTCGGCGTGGTGCAGGGGATCACCGAACTGCTGCCGATTTCGTCCACCGCTCACATGCGAATTGTCCCCGCCTTTCTCGGTTGGCGCGATCCGGGCTCGGCCTTTTCGGCGGCGATGCAGCTCGCGGCGCTCGCGGCGGTAGTCAGCTATTTCTGGAGCGACGTACGCACGCTGTTCTTCGGCTCGATCGATGCGATTCGCCACCGCGATTTCCGCGACTGGAATCTGCGCTTCTCGATCTGGATCGCGCTCGGCACGATCCCGATCGTGTTTTTCGGCATTGTACTCTCGCCGGTCCTGAACGCCTGCAACACGCCGCTCCGCAGCCTTTGGGTGATCGGCCTCTCGTCAATGGTGATGGCCGCGCTTTTGGCGTTTTCCGAACTCTACGCGAAGCACATGCGCACGATGGAAGACGTGAAGCTCAAGGACGCGCTGCTTGTCGGCCTCGCGCAAGCGGGTGCGCTCATCCCCGGCGTCTCGCGCTCGGGCTCGACGCTTACGGCCGCACTCGCGCTCGGCATGAACCGCGAGGAAGCCGCGCGCTTCTCCTTCCTGCTCGGGGTGCCGGCGATCGCCGGCGCCGGCCTGAAGGAACTCTACGAGCTGCAGAAGGTGCACCTTTCGGCGCACGGCTGGTCGGTGCTGCTCGTGGGCCTGATCGTCGCGTCGCTCTCGGCTTTCGCCGCGATCTGGGGCCTGCTGCGGATTCTGGAAAAGTTCTCGGCCTGGCCGTTCGTCTTCTACCGCGCCTTCATTGGCGTGGTGCTGATCATAGGCGTGATGTTCGGCTGGCTCTCTTGATCAGGCCACAAGCCGCGTGAACTGCCCGGCTTTACGGAAGCGCCAGAGATAACCTTCAAGTATCGCTTCCATCGAGGTCGGCGTGATGCCGAGTCCTTGCAGCGTGCGCCCTTCGCGCTCGGCCTTTTTGGAAACGACGTTGTCCGTCTTGAGCAGCTTCACCTGATCGCGCGTGAGCAATTTGCCCGGAAGCAATTCGAGGATCGAAGCCTGCGCCGAGGCGAGGCCAAACGGGAGCGAAACCAGAAGCCGTTTGCGCCCGATCACGCGCAGCATGAGCTCCATGAGTTCCCGGAACGATTTCACCTCGGGTCCCCCGAGCTCGTAAATTGTTTTCGGTGTGGCGCGGCCCTTGGCGGCGGCAAGGATTGCCGCGCCGACGTCGCCGACAAACACCGGCTGGAACAGCGTATGCCCGCCGCCGATCAAGGGCAGCGCCGGCAGGAAGCGCGCGAGCGAAGCAAAACGGTTGAAGAAGTCGTCTTCCGGCCCGAACACGATCGACGGCCGGAACACTACGGCGCCCGCCGCGAGCGCGGCCTTCTCGCCTTCCGCCTTCGTGCGCGCGTAAGCCGAATCCGATTTCGGATTGGCGCCGATCGCCGAAACATGAACGAGCTTCGCGCCGCTTTTCTTCGCGGCTTCGGCGACCGCTTCTGCGCCTTCCGTCTGCACTGCTTCGAATGTTTGCGCTCCGGTCGGGCTCAAAATCCCCACGAGATTCACGACGGTCTCGGCTCCCTCGGCGGCTCGTATCACCGAATCCGGATACCGGACATTCGCCTGCACCGCATGAATTTGCCCGACACGGCCCAGGGGCTGCAGGTCATAGGCGAGATCCGGCCGCCGGACGGCGACACGGATCCGGAAGCCGCTTTGCGCAAGCGCCCGCACTGCATGGCGGCCGAGAAAACCGGAGCCGCCGAAAACGGTCACCAGACGGGCGGTGGGGGTATCGGTCATTGCACGAAAAACCTTCAAGGAAAGCTTCAATATTGCACGGAGCGATACTCGAACGCGCCGAATGCGTACAGTAAGGTGTTTCGATTGACAATGCGCGAGCCCCTGCCCTACCTAGCGGCCGAGTGCCCAGGTGGCGGAATTGGTAGACGCGCAGGTTTCAGGTACCTGTGCCGCGAGGCGTGAAGGTTCGAGTCCTTTCCTGGGCACCAAGAGCAGAGCGTAGCGTAGCGGAACCAACCTCACGGCAGGCTTGTTCTCCTGAAAAGGAGGAAAGCCATGCGTCTTTTGATTCCCCGTCTCATTTCCATAGCAGGTGCAGCCGCGCTTCTCGTTTTTGGTAGCGAAATGGCGGCCGCGACCGCGAGCGTCGGCAACGACAGGGTGCAGTCGCCGGAGAAGCCCGCGCTGCATCTCACTAGTGACCAACAGAAAATCGTCGTTGATGCCGTGAGCTGGCGGGATACCAGCGATAAGTTACCAGCAGGGTTTAACCCCGTGGTCGGCGCCAATATCCCAACTCAGAAAAAGCTCCCGATTCACCCCGTGCCGCCGCCGGCGAGCGACAAAATCCCCGCGCTGAAGAACTATGATTACGCACAACTGCCCGACAGAATTTTGCTGATCGATCCGATGACGAGGAAGGTCGCGTACGTAATTCCGCATGCGAGCGAAGGGCGCCCAATCGAACGGCCGCAATAGGAAAAAGCGGGAATTCCCCCGCATATCGCGGCCCGCCGCAAATCAGATTATCTTGGAAAGGTGTGGTCTTTTCCCAGGCATCAATTTTTAACCGCGATGTGCCACGGTCGCGGAGATTTGTTATTAACGAAGCATTCATGACCATTCGCTTGCATCGCGGGGATCTCCCCGATCTTTCAGCCTACGGCAATTCGGTGGCGATCGATACCGAAACGCTCGGGCTCAATCCCTTGCGCGACCGGCTTTGCGTCGTCCAGCTTTCGCCTGGCGACGGCACCGCGGACGTCGTGCAGATTCCGGCGACGGGAATTTCGAGCCCCAATCTTGTGAAATTGCTCACCGATCCGAAACGGCTGAAGATTTTTCACTTCGCGCGCTTCGATCTCGCCGTGCTCTTTCACACCTTTAACGTCATGCCGCTGCCGGTTTATTGCACCAAGATCGCGTCCAGGATCGCGCGCACCTATACCGACCGGCATGGGCTCAAGGATTTGACGCGCGAACTTCTGAACATCGAGCTTTCGAAGCAACAGCAAAGCTCCGATTGGGGCGCGGAAGAGCTTTCCGAGGCGCAGGTGGCTTATGCCGCGTCCGACGTTCTGCATTTGCATGCACTGAAGGAAAAGCTCGACGAGATGCTCGCCCGCGACCGCCGGACGGAACTCGCCCAGGCCTGCTTCGGTTTCTTGCCCGCCCGCGCGCTGCTCGATCTCGGCGGCTGGCCGGAAGATATCTTTTCCCATTCTTGAACGGTGCGAATTCGGGCATTTCTCGGCGTCAGGTGCGGCAATTTCACCGCCGGAAAGCCTTATTTCGCGGTCATGTCCTACGCGATGAACAATCTGAAGCAGAAACTCGCGCCGAGCCGGCAGCCCGCGCCCGATCCTTACACGGATCCGGAAATTCTTCGGCGCCGTGAGGTGGCGTTCGGCGCTGCCGTCCGCCACAGCCGTTTCGTTGCGCTGTTGCGAAAATTCATCCCGGTTTTTCTTGGCGGCTCGGTGGTGCTTACGGGCCTATGGCTTTGGCTCGATCCGCTGCGCGCGGTCAACGATTTTCCCGTGGGCGTCGGCAAGCTCACGATTACGGGCTCCAAACTGAAAATGGAAGCGCCGAAACTTATGGGCTTCAGCAAGGACGGCGAGCCCTATAGCGTGACGGCGGAGGCGGCACTGCAGGATTTGAAGAAACCGAGCGTGATCGAGCTCTCGAAAATCGCGGGAAATTTCAACCAGGGAGGCCGCAACTTGGTGCTGAACGCGGCCTCGGGTATCTATGACAGCAAGGCCGACCGCATGCATATTTTCGGGGACATCGATTTCCGCTCCGATGACGGCCAGAGCGGCCGCCTGCACGAGGCGACGATTGAGACCAAGAAAGGTCATCTCGTAAGCCGCGAGCCGGTCGACCTTTTCTTCAAGCAAGGCACGTTGCGCAGCGACAGCATGGAAGTTTTCGACCACGGCAAGGTGATTGTGTTTGAAGGCGATGTAAAAATGATGCTGCATTCCGATTCGCAAACGGAAGCCGTGCCGGAGACGGCGACGCAATGAACATGATCCGGGCGCTTCGCACGTTCTGTCTTGCCGCCTGCATCGCGATGCCGGCGGGTGGCGCTGCTTTCGCGCAAAAGGCGAAGGATAAGGACGAAGGCGGCGGCGTGCCGAACGCATTGCAAGGCTTTTCGCGCAACAAGAACGAGCCGGTCAAAATCGAATCGAACAAACTCGAAGTCCGCGATAAGGAGAAGCTCGCGATCTTCACCGGCAATGTTTTCGTGCAGCAGGGCGACACCACGATGCGCAGTCCCGAGCTGCGCGTCTTCTACGAAGCCGATAGCAAGGACAAGAAAAGCGCGAAAAAGAACGAGGCACCTGCGAATGCCGCGCCGGGGACGACGCCCGTCGCTGCGACGCAAACCGCCGGCGGCAAGGTCGCCGCGACCGAGAAGGACGTCTCCCAGAAGATCAAGAAGATCGAGGCGCTCGGCGGCGTGATCGTCACGAGCAAGGATCAGAAGGCGACGGGCGACCGGGCCGACTTCATGATGAAGGAAAATATCGTGATCCTCACCGGCAATGTGGTGGTGAGTCAGGGCCAGAACGTCATGCGCGGCGACAAGCTGATTGTGGAGCTGAACACCAGCAAAGCGCATATGGAAGCGGCAGGCAGCGGCGGAAAGCCCGGCCGCGTGCAGGGGCTCTTCATTCCCAGCGACAAGGACGACAAGAGCAAGGACGGCAGCAAGACCAAGGCCGAATCAGGCAAAAAGAAGCACAAGGGCAAAGCCGAATCCGAGGCGACTGCGCCTATCCATTAACCCTCGATCCCGCGCCCTTTGGCGCAATTCTGGCCTCATAACCAAGCCGCAAGACCGGCATTGCCACTCCCGGCAGGAAAGCCTATTTGGCGGCGGTATAACCCCCGGTGGAGATGGCGACCTGAAAGTTTTTTCCTGGTTTCGCTCGAAATCGGCCGATAAAGCCGACGCAGCGCCGCTTACGGATTCCTGGCGGCTCGATGAAGCCGTGCCTTCACAGCGCCCGAAGAGGCCGGCACCGGCGCCGGAAACACGCCCCGAACGCCCGCGCCCGCAAGATGATCGGCCGCAGACGGTGCAGGAAATTCGCCGCATGCTGGAACGGACGGCTAAAGCTCCGTCGCCCGCGCCTCCACCCCCACCCCCCGTGCCCCCGGCCGAGCGCCCCCGTTCTCCCGTTCCGCTCCGCCCGGCCGAGCCGCCTCGCCCTTCGGAGATGCTTCGCGCCGCTGAACCCCGGCGTGCGGAAATAGCGCGTCCTCCCGCCGCACCCATACCGCTGCGTGAGCATCGAAAGCCCGTTGCGCCCCCGGCTTCCGCACGCGGGCTGCTCGCGGCCTTCGATCTCGAAAAAAGCTACGGCGGCCGGCGCGTTGTGAACGACGTGAGCATCAATGTCGCGCGCGGCGAAGCCGTCGGCCTCCTCGGCCCGAACGGCGCCGGCAAGACCACGGTCTTCTACATGGTGATCGGGCTGGTGAAGGCCGACGCCGGCCGGATCGAACTCGACGGTCACGAAGTGACGAAGCTTCCGATGTATCGGCGCGCGCGCCTAGGCATCGGCTATCTGCCGCAAGAGGCTTCGATCTTCCGCGGCCTCTCGGTCGAAGACAACATTCTTTCCGTGCTGGAATTCGTCGAGCCCGACCGCGACAAGCGGATGGAGCGGCTGAACGCGCTTTTGGACGAATTCTCTCTGCACAAGGTGCGCAAAAGCCCGTCGATCGCGCTTTCGGGCGGCGAACGGCGGCGCGTCGAGATCGCTCGCTCGCTCGCGACCAATCCTTCCTTCATGCTGCTCGATGAGCCCTTTGCCGGCATCGATCCGATCGCGGTCGGCGACATCCAGGAACTCGTGCGGCTCTTGACCGAGCGCGGCATCGGCGTCTTGATCACCGATCACAATGTGCGCGAGACGCTCGGCCTCGTCGACCGCGCCTATATCGTGCATTCGGGGACGATCCTGATGGAGGGCGGGCCCGACGAAATCGTCGAAAGTCGTGACGTGCGAAGATTGTATCTCGGCGAGGAGTTCCGGCTGTAGAATGCGTACGGATTCGTTTTCCGTCCGGCGGAGCCGATGAGGTTGGCAAGCAAAAAATGGCCATCTCGCAAAAACTAGAGCTCAGACAGGGCCAAGGGCTCGTGATGACGCCGCAGTTGATGCAGGCGATCAAGCTCTTGCAACTGTCGAGTCTGGATCTTGCCGCCTATGTCGAGGCGGAGCTCGAAAAAAACCCGCTTCTTGAACGCGCCGATCCCCCGCCGAGTGAAGAGCCCCCGCAAGCCGCGGAACGCGCGTCTGCGAATTCCGACGACGACACGGCCGACGACGAAGGGGCGGGCGAGAGCATCCGCACCGAATCGATTCGCGATGGCGGCGATGGAGTGCAACGTACTTCCGACACGCCGCTCTACTCCGAATGGGCGAATGTCGGCGGCGGAGGCGCCGCAGACGGTGATTACAACCTCGAAGCCTTCGTCTCCGCCGAAACGACGCTCGCCGATCATCTCGCGCGCCAGCTTTCGCTCGCGCCGATGGAGCACGCGCAACGGTTGATCGGACAATATCTCATCAATCTCGTCGACGAAGCTGGCTATGTGCGCGGCGAGCTGGAGACGACGGCGGAAAAGCTTGGCGCGACGCTTGCCGATGTGGAGGCGGTGCTCGCGATTCTGCAAACCTTCGACCCGCCCGGTGTAGGCGCGCGCGATCTTGCCGAATGTCTCTCGATTCAGCTCAAGGAGCGCGACCGCTACGACCCCGCGATGGCGGCGCTCGTCGCCAATCTCGATTTGCTCGCCAAGCGCGATTTCGCGGCGCTGAAGCGCATCACCGGCGTCGACGAAGAAGACCTCGCCGATATGATGGCTGAAATCAAAAGGCTTAATCCGAAGCCCGGCCTCTCCTTCGGCGGTGGCGTGGTGCAGCCGGTGATACCGGACGTGTTTGTCCGCCCGATGCCGAATGGCGAATGGAATGTGGAGTTGAACTCCGACACATTGCCGCGCGTACTCATCAACCAAAGCTATTACGCGAGCGTGTCGAAGACGGCGAAGACCGAGAAGGAAAAGGATTTCCTCGCCGAATGCCTGCAAACCGCGAACTGGCTCACCCGTTCGCTCGATCAGCGCGCACGCACGATTTTGAAGGTCTCGACTGAGATCGTGCGCCAGCAGGACGCCTTTCTTGCGCACGGCGTACAGCATTTGCGGCCGCTTAATTTGCGGATCGTCGCCGACGCGATCGGGATGCACGAATCAACCGTCTCCCGCGTCACCGCCAACAAATACATGGCGACGCCGCGCGGAATTTTCGAACTAAAGTATTTTTTCTCGTCCTCGATTGCCGCCGCCGATGGCGGGGAAGCGCATTCGGCGGAAGCCGTGCGCGACCGCATCAAGCGCATGATCGACGCCGAAAGCGCCGATGATGTTCTGTCCGACGATACGATCGTGCAAAAATTAAAGAGCGACGGCATCGATATTGCGCGCCGTACCGTCGCGAAATATCGCGAAGCGATGCGCATTCCGTCCTCGGTGCAGCGCCGCCGTGAAAAACGGGCGTCGAAATTGGCTGGCTGAAGAATCGCTTAGAGCGATTCGAATCTTCATGAAATCGGGCCATTGACCCCATAGGGGTCGGACACTATTGTCCCGCGCCTTCAAGACTTATCGACCTTCAAAAAGCGGTTCCATTTCTCCGGAATCGCGTGGATAGAGGCCATGCCGCTCAGCGATATTCTCGCCCCTGACGCGGTCTTCCCCTCGCTGAAAGCGAACAACAAGAAGCAAGCGATTCAAGAGCTTTCGGCGCACGCGGCGAAGATCACAGGACAGGACAGCCGGAAAATTTTCGAGATTCTCCTGCAACGGGAACGCCTCGGCTCCACCGGGGTCGGCAACGGCGTCGCGATTCCGCACGGAAAATTGGCCCAGCTGGATCGTATTCACGGTCTCTTCGCGCAGTTTGAGAAGCCCATCGATTTTCAATCGCTCGACG
This sequence comes from Alphaproteobacteria bacterium, assembly GCA_021325315.1. Classification (GTDB taxonomy): domain Bacteria; phylum Pseudomonadota; class Alphaproteobacteria; order Rhizobiales; family Xanthobacteraceae; genus Palsa-892. The sequence goes on along the minus strand of JAJPHK010000011.1, from coordinate 52,769 downwards.
GCAAGCCGGTCGATCTGGTTTTCGTATTGCTCGCGCCGGAAGACGCGGGCGCCGATCACTTGAAGGCGCTCGCGCTCATTGCGCGCTTGCTGCGGGATGAGAAGGTGGCGGAGAAGCTGCGTACGGCAGAGGACGCCAAGAAGCTTTATTCGATTCTGACTTCCCCGCCGGTCTCGAATGCCGCTTGACCGGCGGGGAATCCTTTAGTGCAGGCTGACCGGGCTGAGCTCGTGTTCGCGCGCGCTTGCGATCGCGGATTCGCGGCTGTCGGTTAGCATGATCGGTGTGCCGTCGGCGGCATGCAGTGCGAACAGCTTCATACCCGGCGCGAGTTCGGGCGCCTGCGGAAACAGGTTCTTCACGTCCTCGGAACGGACGCTTTTCACATAAGCAAGCTCCCCGCCGCCTAGCACCGCAAAGGCTTCGGGCGTAAGTTTCACGGCAGCGTCATGTTGGCTCTCGGTCATAACTGTATAACTCCTTCCACTCTTATTTCGTTGCAGCCGCCGAAATTTCAATCCTGCGGATGGAACGTTTTTCTTCCAGGCGCTCCACATCGATCACAAGGAGACCGTCCGCGAGTTCCGCGTTCGCAATCCGCATCCCGTCCGCGAGCAAGAACGTGCGCTGGAATTGACGCGACGCAATCCCCCGATGCAAAAAGACGCGGTTCTGATCCGGCTCCTTCTGTTGCCCGCGGATTACGAGTTCGTTTTCCTCGACCGTGATATCGAGTTCGTCGCGGGAAAATCCCGCGACCGCGAGCGTGATTCGAAGCCGCTCCGGAACGTCGCCCTTCTTCGCGATGCGCTCGATGTTGTAGGGCGGATAACCGTCGGCCGCTTTTGCGACCCGGTCGAGTGCCCGTTCGATTTCCTCGAAGCCGAGAAGAAACGGGCTCGAAAGCGAAGGAATTCTGCTCATCGCAAAGTCCTCGTGAGAAAAGCGACTTTGTGAGGCCCTGAAAGGCGCCTCATGCCAGAGAGCGTTCATCGCTTTCCGGCATTCGTAAATATGGGGTGGCGGGAACCGCCCGCAAGGGCGGGAAACCCCGCAAAATGGGGATAAATCAGGCTACAGCACGTGCCGCCGCTCTTCCCGCCGCCCGGCCCGAAAAGATGCAGCCGCCGAGAAACGTTCCTTCCAGCGCGCTATAGCCATGCATGCCGCCTCCGCCGAAGCCGGCCGCCTCGCCGGCCGCGTAAAGGCCGGGAATGGTCCGTCCTTCCGGTGAGAGCACGCGGCTGTCGAGATCGGTGAGGAGGCCGCCAAGCGTCTTGCGGGTCAGGATATGTAGCCGCACTGCGATCATCGGCCCTGCGCCGGGATCGAGCAGCTTATGCGGCTTCACAGTGCGCATCAGTCGGTCCCCGATAAAATGGCGGGCGCCCCGGATCGCGGTGATTTGCATGTCCTTCGAAAACGGATTGTCGAGCTCGCGGTCGCGTGCTTCGATTTCTTGTTTCACGTGATCGAGAGTGAGCAGCGGCTCATCCGTGAGCGCGTTCATGCGGCTAACGAGTGCCGCAAGATCGCGTTCGACGATAAAGTCCTTGCCCTTGTCCAGGAAGGCTTGCACTGGCGGCGGCATTCCTTTCGTCAGCCGCCCCAGCACCTGCATCCAGCTCTTGCTGGTGAGATCCGGATTCTGTTCCGAGCCGGAAAGCGCGAATTCCTTTCGGACGATTTTCTGATTCAGAATAAACCAGGAATGGTCGTATCCCGTTCGCGCGATGTGTTGGAGCGTGCGCAGCGTGTCGAAGCCGGGATAGAGCGGAGGCGGGAGCCGGTTGCCGCGCGCGTCCAGCCACAGCGACGAAGGTCCCGGCAGAATGCGGATCGCGTGCGCGGTCCAAACCGGATTCCAGTTCTCGACACCTTCGACATAGTGCCACATGCGATCGGGATTGATGATCGCGCCGCCCGCGGCCTGCGTGATCGCAAGCATATGTCCGTCCACGTAATCGGGGACGCCGCTCAGCATTCGCTTGGGAACGGGACCGAACCGTTCTGGCCAGTTTTTACGCACGAGGTCGTGGTTTCCGCCGATGCCGCCCGAAGCGACAAGGACGGCTTGCGCTCTCAATTCGAAATCGCTGACCGCTTTGCGCGAACTCTTGCATCCACGCACAACATCGCTCGGTTCGAGCACGTCTCCGCGCACGCCTTCGACGACGCCGTTTGATTTGATGATTTCGTTTACACGGTGCCGAAATCGCAGCGTTACCAGGCCGCGGTGAACGCCGTCCCGTATGCGCTCAATAAACGGCATAAGCACGCCGGGGCCTGTGCCCCATGTTACGTGAAATCGCGGAACGGAGTTGCCGTGTCCGATCGCGTTCTGCCCGCCGCGCTCCGCCCACCCGACCAAAGGAAAAAACCGGATGCCGCGCTCGCGCAGCCAGGAACGTTTCTCGCCCGCGGCAAAGGCGACATAAGCCTCCGCCCATTTCCGCGGCCAGGCGTCGGTGTCGCGGTCGAAGGCGGCTGTGCCCATCCAGTCTTGCAGGGCAAGTTCGTACGAGTCGCGGATTCCGAGCCGCCGTTGCTCGGGGGAATCGACAAGAAAAATGCCGCCGAAGGACCAGAATGCCTGACCGCCGAGCGATTGTTCGGGTTCCTGATCGACAACGATGATTTTCTTGTTGGCCTCGATAAGTTCCGCTGCGGCCACCAGCCCCGAAAGCCCGGCCCCGATAATGATGACATCCGCGTCAGCATTCATGCCGCCATCTTATGCGGACGGACTGTTCGAATGGAACTTGGAGGAATGGTGGAGCCAGGCGGGATCGAACCGCCGACCTCCTGCATGCCATGCAGGCGCTCTCCCAGCTGAGCTATGGCCCCACTTTGGCCGCCGGACCGGCACAAGGCTGGCATGGGAGCGATAATAACCGCTTAATTCAAGAAAGCGGCATCATCGCGTCGGCGGTAGAACCGGCTCTAGCAGCGAGCCGGGCAGCTCTCAAGCCCGGGAGAATCCCGCACTCAAGTCTCATCTTCCTTCTTGTCGATGCCCTCGCCGATCAGGTCGGAGACATCGCCGGTTTCTTCTTCCTCTTCCTCGAGGAACGTATCGTCCTCGGCGTCTGCAACCTCGACATCGTCGTCGGTATCGACGTCGACATCGGGTGCGGCGCCCTTCGTCGAAGCGGACTTCTTCTCCTGCTCGGCCACTTCCTCGAGCGAAACCGTTTCGGCTTCGGCGACGGGCGCCGCCTCTTCTTCGACCGGCGCCGCCTTTGCCGCTGCGCGCCGCGCAGGAGCCGCCGCTACCTCATACACCGTCCCGCATTTCGGACAGATGATGGAGTCCTTCCCGAGATCGTAAAATTTCGCGCCGCAATTCGCGCACTGACGTTTTATGCCAAGCTCCGGCTTCGCCACAGCCATCGCTCCTTCGTGTTCGTGAAAAAAGGTTGTTCCCATTGAACGGAGCGTCAAGCCCTGTCAAGACCGAAAATCCCCAATCCGGCGCGCCGTGACGGCAGAAAGGCCGCATGCTAGAGCCTCGCGGCAGCGCGGTAATCCGCCGCCAAATATCGTGAACACGATCGTGACCCGACACGCGAAAGCCGCACAGCCATTCGAAGCCCGCCGCTTGGGCCCGATCAAGGGGCGCGTGCGCATTCCCGGCGACAAGTCGATTTCGCACCGGTCGCTGTTGCTCGGGCTCTTGGCGATCGGCGAAAGCGAGATCGAAGGATTGCTCGAAGGCGAGGATGTGCTTGCGACCGCGCGCGCTTGCGCGCAACTGGGCGCGTCTGTCGAGCGAACTGGGCCGGGGAGCTGGCGGATTTCCGGCGCGGGGCTCGGCTCTCTGCTTCCGCCAAAGGACGTGATCGATTTTGGAAATTCCGGCACGGGGGTCCGTCTCATGATGGGGCTTGTCGCGGGCCATCCGGTCGAAGCGGTGTTCGACGGCGACGCGAGTCTTCGCTCGCGCCCGATGCGGCGCGTGCTTGATCCCCTGTCGAAAATGGGAACCGAAATCCTTGTGCAGGCGGATGGAGGAAAACTGCCGATCAAAATCCGCGGCGCGCGCGATCCGATTCCGATCGAATACGAATCGCCCGTGCCGTCGGCGCAAGTAAAATCGGCGGTGCTGTTGTGCGGGCTCGCGGCACCCGGCGAAACCACCGTGATCGAACGCGAGGCAACGCGTGACCATACCGAGCGGCTGCTTTCCTGCTTCGGCGCCGACGTGTCGGTCGCGAAGCATGGTGTGCATGGCCGCCGCATCACGCTGAAAGGCCGGCCTGAGCTCAAGCCGCAGAAATTGCGCGTGCCGGGCGACCCGTCCTCGGCGGCTTTCCCGATTGCGGCCGCCTTGATCGTAAAAAATTCCGATCTCGTGCTCGAAGGCCTTCTCGACAATCCGCTGCGCTCCGGGCTGCTTGCGACGCTCAAGGAAATGGGCGCGAAGATCGAAGATCTCGCGCGCCGCGAGGAAAGCGGCGAGACGGTTGTTGATCTTCGTGTGCGCGCCTCCACATTAAAGGGCGTGGAAGTCCCCGCCGAACGCGCGCCGTCGATGATCGACGAATATCCGATCCTTGCGGTGATCGCGTCCTTCGCCGAGGGCGATACGGTGATGCGCGGGCTTTCCGAATTGCGCGTGAAAGAATCCGATCGCCTTGCGGCGGTCGCCGCGGGCTTGCAAGCCAACGGCGTCTCGCATGAAATCCAGGGCGACGACCTGATCGTGCACGGCAAAGGGCGCGCGCCGGGCGGCGGCGAAGTCAAAACGCACATGGATCACCGGATTGCGATGTCTTTTTTGATGATGGGACTGGCGAGCGAGAAGCCTGTGGCGATAGACGACGCCTCTTTTGTCGCGACGAGCTTTCCTGATTTTGTCGGACTCATGCGCGGCGTCGGCGCGGATATTCGTTAGATGATTATCGCGATCGATGGCCCCGCGGCGTCCGGCAAGGGAACGCTTGCGCGCCGGCTCGCGGCCCATTTCAAGCTCCCACATCTCGATACCGGGTTGCTCTATCGCGGCGTTGCGCGCGCGCTTCTCGACAGCAAAGCATCGCTCGACGACGCCGCTGCGGCCACGATCGCCGCGCGGGTCCTGAAAATCTCCAGCCTCGACCCCGTTCGCCTGAAAACGAAAGGTCTAGGAGAAGCTGCGTCTCGGGTTGCCGCGATTCCACAGGTGCGCGAAGCGCTTCTCGCGCTGCAGAAAGATTTCGCCCACCAGCCGGGCGGCGCGGTGCTCGACGGCCGCGACACCGGAACCGTGATCGCGCCCGACGCTGACGTGAAGATTTTCATCGAGGCGTCCGCCGAAGTGCGCGCAAAACGCCGCCACAAGGAACTGGTCGCAGCGGGAGAGAATATCCGTTACGAAGACGTGCTTGCGACGATAAAAAGCCGCGATACACGCGATTCCGGCCGCTCGATTGCACCGTTAATACCCGCAAAAGACGCGGTCTTGCTCGATACCACCCATTTGGATATAGAAGCCGCGTTCCGGGCCGCGCTTTCCATTGTGGAGGCCGCTCGGGCGGGCCGAGGACGGAGCTAACCCGTTCTCGTCGAGTTGGAGGCAAGCCCGCCCGCACCGTCCGCTTGCGGCGGCCTAGACCATTCAAATGACATCCGTCCGGATTACTCCGGACACGAAATTCATCCGGCAGGGGTTCGGAACCTTACGAACGCGCGCCGGACGTCAAGCGTTTCAACCTTATTCAACCAGGAGAACCAATGCCCGCTGCCGCTACCGCCCAGAACCCGACCCGCGAAGATTTCGCGAAACTTCTCGAAGAGTCCTACGGCCATCACGACGTCCAGGAAGGTTCGGTCGTCAAAGGCCGCGTCGTCGCGATCGAAAAGGACATCGCCGTGATCGACATCGGCCTCAAGACTGAAGGCCGCGTGCCGGTGCGCGAGTTCTCGGGGCCGGGCCGCGAGTCGACGCTGAAGGTGGGCGACGAGGTAGAAGTATATCTCGAGCGCGTCGAGAACGCGCTCGGCGAAGCAGTGCTCTCGCGCGACAAGGCGCGCCGCGAGGAAAGCTGGGTGAAGCTGGAAAAGGCCTTCAACGAAAACGAGAAGGTCACCGGCGTGATCTTCAACTCGGTGAAGGGCGGCTACACCGTCGATCTCGACGGCGCCGTCGCCTTCCTGCCGCGCTCGCAGGTGGACATCCGTCCGATCCGCGATCTTGGCTCGCTCATGAACACGCCGCAGCAGTTCCAGATTCTCAAGATGGATCGCCGCCGCGGCAACATCGTCGTCTCCCGCCGCACGGTGCTAGAAGAGACCCGCGCCGGCCAGCGGCAGGAGCTCGTATCGTCCCTTGAAGAGGGCCAAGTGATCGACGGCGTCGTGAAGAACATCACTGACTACGGCGCCTTCGTCGATCTCGGCGGCATCGACGGACTCCTGCACGTGACCGACATCGCCTGGCGCCGCGTCAATCATCCGACCGACGTGCTCACCATTGGGCAAACGGTGAAGGTCAAGATCATCAAGATCAATCACGAGACGCACCGCATCTCGCTCGGCATGAAGCAGTTGCAGGGCGATCCGTGGGAAGGCATCGAAGCCAAATATCCGGTCGGCGCGAAGGTGAAGGGCCGCGTCACCAACATCACCGACTATGGCGCCTTCGTGGAGCTCGAACCCGGCATCGAAGGTCTCGTGCATGTTTCGGAAATGTCCTGGACCAAGAAGAATGTCCATCCGGGCAAGCTCGTTTCCACCTCACAGGAAGTCGAAGTCTCGGTGATCGAGGTCGACCCGGTGAAGCGGAGAATCTCGCTCGGCCTCAAGCAGACGCTCCCCAATCCGTGGGAGGCGTTCGCCGAGAAGCACCCGGTCGGCTCTACGGTGGAAGGCGAGGTCAAGAACAAGACCGAATTCGGCCTCTTCCTCGGCCTCGACGGCGATGTCGACGGCATGGTGCACCTCTCGGATCTCGACTGGAGCCGCCCCGGCGAGCAGGTGATCGAGGAATACAAGAAGGGCGACATGGTGAAGGCGCAGGTGCTCGATGTCGACGTCGAGAAGGAGCGCATTTCGCTCGGCATCAAGCAGCTTTCCGGCGGCGGCGCAGCGGTCGAGGAGGGCGGTGCCGAATTCAAGAAGGGTGCGGTCGTCACTTGCGAGGTTATCGACGTGAAGGACGCGGGCATCGAGGTGAAGATCGTCGGCACCGACCTCACTACCTTCATCAAGCGCTCCGAACTCTCGCGCGACCGGAACGAGCAGCGCGCCGATCGCTTTGCCGTCGGCGAGAAGATCGACGCGCGCGTCGTCTCCTACGACCGCCGCACGCGCAAGATCACCGTCTCGGTGAAGGCGCTCGAGATCGCCGAAGAGAAGGAGGCGGTCGCTCAATACGGCTCATCCGATTCCGGCGCGACCTTGGGCGACATTCTCGGCAAAGTGCTCAATCGCGGCAAGGAAAAGGAAGAGTAAATTCACGGCGAGTAGTCCTCCCAAAACCAAAAGAAAGGCGGCCGGTGCATACTGTGCCGGCCGTTCTCGTTTGAAGCGGCGCCTTGATACCGCCACTTCCGCGGGTCTAGTCTGATTGTGTCCGCCGGCATTGGAGAAGTTCATGTCGCACGACGCTGATTCGATCGTCGATCGCAGGCGGCTTCGCCGCAAGCTCACATTCTGGCGCGTGAGCGCGCTCGTCGCCGTTGTTGCGGCGATCGGTGCGCTTGCCGCGATCTATAGCGGCAAGGAATTCACCTCGACCGCGAGCGCGCATGTTGCGCGCGTGAATATCGGCGGGCTGATCCGGAACGACCGCGACCGCATCAAGATGCTCGACAACATCGGAAATTCGGGCGCGAAAGCTGTGATCCTTTCGATCGACAGCCCCGGCGGCACGGTCGCGGGCGCCGAATCGCTTTACCATGCGATCCGGCGGCTCGCCGAAAAGAAGCCGGTGGTTTCCGTCGTCGAAGGCATCGGCGCTTCCGGCGCCTATATCGTGGCGCTTGGCACCGACCGCATCTTCGCGCCGCGGAACGCGCTGATCGGTTCGGTCGGCGTGATCTTCCAGTATCCGAATTTCGGCGACGCCCTGAAGCATCTCGGCATCGCGGTCGAGGAGGTGAAATCCTCGCCGCTCAAGGCGGCGCCGAACGGCTATTCGCCGACGAGTCCCGAAGCGCGCGCCGCGATTATGAGCCTCGTCGAGGACAGCTATGACTGGTTCAAAGGCCTCGTGCGCGAGCGCCGCGGGCTTGATGACGCGCAGCTGAAAACTGCGTCCGACGGGCGCGTGTTCACCGCTCATCAGGCGCTGCCGCTGCACATGATCGATCAGATCGGCGACGAGAATGCAGCTCGCGAGTGGCTCGCGAAAAACAAGAATGTCAGCAAGGATCTTCCCGTGCGCGACTGGGAGGTCAAGAAGCTTAGCTCCAGTTTCCGCTGGCTTTCGGCTTTAAGCTGGGCCGCAAACGAACTTGGGCTTTCGACGCTCGCCTCGTTTCTTTCCAGCAATGCCGTGTCGAATCTGGGAAGCGCATCGCAGCTTGACGGGTTACTGGCGCTCTGGCAGCCTCCCTCGCAGCACTGAACGCTGTCCAAGTCTTTTGGATCATTCGGGATTTTTGCTTCGAGGCCGGCCCTACCCATGATCAAATCAGAACTCGTCCAGAAGATCGCCGAAGCCAATCCGCACCTCTATCAGCGAGACGTCGAGAACATCATCGAGGCCATTCTCGACGAGATCACCATGGCGCTTGCGCGCGGTGATCGTGTCGAGCTTCGCGGCTTCGGCGCGTTTTCGGTGAAGTCGCGGCCGGCGCGGATGGGTCGCAATCCGCGTACCGGCGAGCAGGTCAGGGTGTCCGAGAAAGTCGTGCCTTATTTCAAGACCGGCAAGGAAATGCGGGACCGGTTGAACGCGCCGCGCCGCTGATTCCTTCGCTTACGGAGTCGCTTTGATGCGCAGACTCCTTTTCTGGACCGTTCTCGTTCCGCTGGGCGCGTTGGTCGTTTTGTTCGCTGTTGCGAATCGCGCACCCGTCGTCGTCTCGTTCGATCCTTTCTCCGGCGAGAATTCCGCGCTCGCGTTTTCCGCGCCGTTGTTTCTTGTGATGTTCGCGGCCGTTATCCTCGGCGTGGTGATCGGTGGAATCGCTTCGCTCCTGCACCGCTACAGAATGTGGCGGGCGGTGCGGCGAGCGGAAGAAGAAGCTGCGCAATTCAAAACAAAAGCCGAGAACGAACGCCGCATGCGCGAAGCAACGCAGCCCCAGTATCCGCCGCTCGGCCCGCCGCCCTGACACATGCGTTTCTTCAGCGCCGCCGAGATCGACGCGGCTTTCGACTTTCCGGGTCTGATCGGCGCGCTTGCGCGCGCGTTTCGCGGCGGCATCGAAGCGCCGCTCCGTCATCGTCACGCGGTCGCCGGCGATGAAGCGAACTCGCTCCTCTTGATGCCCGCTTGGACGACGGGAAACGGCGTGCGCTTTGTCGGCACCAAGATTCTCACGGTCTATCCGGAGAACGCGAAGCGCGGCCTTGCGAGCACGACCGCGACTTATTTTCTGATGTCGGGCGATACGGGCTTTCCGTTAGCCGGGTTTGACGGCCACGAGCTCACCGTATGGCGGACGGCCGCCGCTTCAGCGCTCGCCTCCAGCTATCTTTCCCGCGCCGACGCTAGCCGGCTTCTGATCGTCGGCGCCGGGTCGCTCCCGCCGTATCTGGCACGAGCGCATGCGAGCGTGCGGCCGATCGCGGAGATTGCGATTTGGAACCGCACGGCTGCGCGCGCCGAGAAGCTCGCCGCAGAATTGCGTGCCGGCGGGTTCAACGCGCAAGCCGTGACCCGCCTCGAAGCTGCGGCACGCGCCGCCGATATCATCTCCTGCGCGACGCTTTCGACCGAGCCGCTGATTCAGGGCGATTGGCTGAAGGAGGGCGCGCATCTCGATCTCGTCGGCGGTTTCACGCCTGCGATGCGCGAGGCCGATGATCGGGCGGCAGCGCGCGCCCGCGTCTATGTCGATACCCGCGCGGCGCTCAAGGAGGCAGGCGACATCGCTGTTCCGCTGCAGCACGGCGCATTGCGGGAAGCCGATATCCGGGGCGACCTGTTCGAACTTTGCCTGAATAAGGTTAAGGGCAGGGGCTCGGGCCACGAGATTACCCTCTTCAAGTCGGTCGGCTCGGCGATCGAAGACCTCGCGGCGGCGATCCTCCTGTGGGAGAAATGCGGGGCCGCCTAAGCCGGTGGACAAGATGGCCCGGGCCGTGCCATCGAACAGCATGCTTGAAGTCAAAATCTGCGGAATCAAGGACTTGGCTGCGATGAACGCTGCTCTTTCGGCGGGCGCGGACTTGGTCGGCCTTGTCTTTTTCCCGCCGAGCCCGCGCGCCGTGACCCCCTTGGGCGGGGCCGATTTGGCCGCTGTCGCCCGCGATCGCGCGATGGTGACGGCATTAGTGGTCGACGCCGACGATACCCTATTGCGGGACATCATGGCGCGTGTGAACCCGGATTTGCTGCAGCTACACGGCAGCGAGACGCCGAAGCGTGTAAAGGACATCCGCGAATGTTTCGGGAAGCCGGTGATGAAAGCGATTGGAATTTCCTCCGCCGCCGACCTGAACGCCGTTACAGCTTATGAAGCGGTAGCCGACCGTATTTTGTACGATGCGCGTCCGCCGAAAGGCGCCGACCGCCCCGGCGGCCATGGCCGGGCATTTGACTGGAATCTGCTCGCGCGCGTCGCGCATAAGAAGCCGATGATGCTTTCCGGCGGTCTCAATCCTGAAAATGTCGCGGAAGCGATTCGCGTCGTTCGCCCCGGCGGCGTTGACGTGTCTTCCGGGGTCGAGAGCGCGCCAGGCGAGAAAAGCGCCGAGAAGGTCAAGACTTTCGTTCAGAACGCGCGCACCGCGGCGGAAAAATATTTGGAGAAGGTTTCGTGACCACACCGCGTCCCAACAGTCTGCGTCTCGGCCCGGACGAGCACGGCCACTTCGGAATTTACGGCGGACGTTTCGTCGCCGAGACCCTGATGCCGCTCGTGCTGGAATTGGAGCAAGCCTACAACAAGGCGAAGGACGATCCGGCTTTCAAAAAAGAGATGACGCTTCTGCAGAAGGAATATATCGGGCGTCCGAGCCCGCTCTATTTCGCGAAGCGTCTCACGGAGCATCTGCGCGGTGCGAAGATCTACCTGAAGCGCGAGGAGCTCAACCACACCGGCTCGCACAAACTGAACAACGTGCTCGGGCAAATTCTGCTCGCGCGCCGCATGGGCAAGAAGCGAATCATTGCCGAGACCGGCGCCGGCCAGCACGGCGTTGCGACCGCCACCATGTGCGCGAATTTCGGGCTCGATTGCGTGGTCTATATGGGCGCGGTCGACGTCGAGCGGCAAAAGCCCAACGTTTTTCGCATGAAGCTCCTGGGTGCCGAAGTGCGGCCCGTGCAATCCGGCACCAAGACGCTCAAGGACGCCATGAACGAAGCGCTGCGCGACTGGGTGACCAATGTCGAAAACACGTTCTACTGCATCGGCACGGTCGCGGGCCCGCATCCTTATCCGGCGATGGTGCGCGATTTCCAGTCGGTGATCGGCATTGAAACACGCGAACAGATGCTGGAAGCCGAGGGGCGCATTCCCGATTCGCTCGTCGCCTGCATCGGCGGCGGCTCGAACGCGATGGGCCTGTTCCATCCGTTTCTCGACGACGCGTCGGTGGAGATGTACGGCGTCGAAGCCGCCGGCTTCGGGATCTCGTCCGGCAAGCACGCCGCCTCGATCACGGGCGGGCGGCCCGGCGTTCTGCACGGCAACCGCACTTATCTGCTCATGGATGACGACGGCCAGATCAAGGACGCGCATTCGATTTCGGCCGGGCTCGACTATCCCGGCATCGGCCCTGAACATTCGTGGCTGCACGATATGGGCCGGGTGAAATTCCTCTCCGCCACCGACGAAGAGGCGCTCAAGGCATTTCAACTGCTCTCGACCCTCGAGGGGATCATCCCGGCGCTTGAGCCCGCGCACGCGATCGCGAAGGTGACGGAGATTGCGCCGAAGAAGCCGAAGGACCACCTGATGGTCGTCAATCTTTCCGGCCGCGGCGACAAGGATATTTATCAAGTTGCCGAGCGCCTCGGAGGCAAGCTGTGAGCGCCAGGATCGACGCTCGCTTCAAGTTGCTCGCGCAAGAAGGCCGCGCGGGACTCGTGACGTTCCTCACCGCGAACGATCCCGATTACGACACCTCGCTCGCGATCATGAAATCCTTGCCGAAAGCGGGCGCCGATCTGATCGAGCTCGGCATGCCCTTCACCGACCCGATGGCCGACGGCCCTGCCGTACAGGCGTCCTCCCAGCGCGCGCTGAAAGCGGGCGCGACGCTGAAGAAGACGCTTTCACTTGTGCGCGAGTTTCGCGCGCAGGAAAAAGACACGCCGCTCATTCTGATGGGTTACTACAACCCGATCTATATTTACGGCGTCGATAAATTTCTCACGGACGCCAAAGCCGCAGGTGTCGACGGCTTGATCGTCGTCGATCTTCCGCCGGAGGAAGACGAAGAACTTTGCATTCCCGCATTGAAAGCGGGTCTCGCCTTCATCCGCCTCGCAACGCCCACGACCGACGATAAGCGATTGCCTGCGGTTTTGAAGAACACGTCCGGCTTCGTTTATTACGTTTCGATCACCGGCATTACGGGGGCCGCGATCCCCGATCCAAACCGCGTGACATCCGCAGTCGCGCGCATCAAACGCCACACCAAACTTCCGGTCGCGGTCGGCTTCGGGATCAAGACCGCGGCCGACGCGCGCGTGATCGCATCGGGGGCCGATGCGGTCGTGGTCGGATCGGCGCTCGTCGAGACCATCCGCAACAGCCTTGACGGCGCAGGCCGCGCCACCGAAAAAACGCTAAAAGCCGTTACCGATCTGGTCACGGAGCTTGCCGGCGGCGTCCATTCGGCCCGTCGTGCCGCCGCGGAATAGGAACGCTATCGGCCGAGCGCAGGAGCGCCAACCCATGGTCGAATTTACGAAAGAACCCATGAACTGGATCACCAACGTCGTCCGTCCGAAAATCCGCTCGCTTTTGCAACGCAAGGACGTGCCGGAAAATCTCTGGATCAAGTGTCCGGATACGGGCCAGCTCGTCTTCCACAAGGACGTGGAGGCGAACCAGTGGGTGATCCCGAATTCGAACTATCACATGCGAATAGGCGCGGTGGCGCGCCTGAAATCGATATTCGACGGCGAAACCTGGCTCGATATTCAGGTGCCGGAGGTGGCGGTCGATCCGTTGAAATTCCGGGATGAGCGCAAGTACCAGGATCGCCTGAAGGACGCGCGCGCGAAGACCGGCCTCAAGGACGCGGTGAAGCTCGGCTACGGCAAGCTCGACGGCCTTCCGGTCGTGATCGGCGTGCAGGACTTCGATTTCATGGGCGGCTCCTTGGGCATGGCGGCGGGCGAAGCGGTCATCAAGGGCCTTGAGACGGCGGTGGAAAAGAAAACGCCGTTCATTCTGTTTGCGGCTTCCGGCGGCGCGCGCATGCAGGAGGGCATTCTTTCCCTCATGCAGCTTCCGCGGACGACCGTGGCGGTGCAGAAGCTGCGCGAGGCGGGCAAGCCCTATATCGTCGTGCTTACCAATCCTACGACCGGCGGCGTCACCGCTTCTTACGCGATGCTGGGCGACGTTCACATCGCGGAGCCCGGCGCCTTGATCGGCTTTGCCGGGCCTCGCGTGATCGAGCAGACGATCCGCGAAAAATTGCCCGAAGGCTTCCAGCGCGCCGAATATCTGCGCGATCACGGCATGGTCGACATGGTCGTGCACCGGCACGACATGCGCGCGACGCTCTCGAAGCTCTGCGCATTACTCACGCGCGCACCGGCGCGCGGCGGCACGGCGCTACCTGCGCCCGCGAGCGCGGTGTGATCTCCGCGCCGGGCGCGAAAAATCCAACCGATGCCCTGATCGAACGGCTCGGCGCGCTGCATCCGAAAAAGATCGATCTCTCGCTCGACCGCCTGCACCGGCTCTTGGATCGGCTGGGCAATCCCGAAACGAGGCTGCCGCCCGCGATCCACGTCGCGGGCACGAACGGCAAGGGATCGACGGTCGCTTTCCTGCGCGCGATTTTGGAAGCGGCGGGGAAGGGCGTGCATGTCTATACCTCTCCGAGCCTTGTGCGTTTTCACGAGCGTATTCGCCTCGCGCAAAAGGGCGGCAGCCGCATCGTTGACGACGAACACTTGTACGAAGCGCTTGTGGCCGCCGAGAAGACGAATGGCGGCGATCCGATCACGTTTTTCGAGATTACGACGGCGGCGGCGCTTCTTCTGTTCGCGCAGGAGCCAGCGGATATTCTACTGCTTGAAACCGGGCTTGGCGGCCGGCTCGATGCGACCAACGTGATCGAAAGGCCGCTTGCCGCCGTGATCACGCCGATTTCGATCGATCACACCGAGCATCTCGGCCCCACGTTAGAAGCGATCGCAGGCGAGAAGGCCGGCATTCTGAAGCGCGGAGCGCCCGCGATCATCGCGCGTCAGGAACCGGCGCCGCTCAAGGTGCTTGAGCGCACCGCCGCCAAGCTTGGCGTCAAAACTTTCATTTCCGGCGAACAGTGGAACGCGCATGAAGAACGCGGCCGTCTTGTCTATGCCGACGAGGACGGGCTCATGGATTTGCCGCGCCCGCGTCTGATCGGGCGGCATCAGATTGAAAATGCGGGCACTGCGGTTGCGACGCTGCGGGCGCTCAGTGATCTGCGGGTTCCGGCGGCCGCCTTCGAGCAAGGCATGTTGCGCGCCGATTGGCCCGCCCGCATGCAGTGGCTCGGCAGCGGCAAGCTGATTACGCTGTTGCCGAAGGGCTCCGAGCTTTGGCTCGACGGCGGCCACAATGTTGCGGGTGCGATGGCGGTGACCGCGGCGCTCGCCGAGATCGAGGAACGCGTGCCGCGCCCGCTCGTTCTGGTGGCGGGAATGCTGGCGACGAAGGATTCGGAAGGGTTTTTCGCTTGCTTCAAGGGACTCGCGCGCGAACTGTTCGCGGTACCGGTGCCGGGCGAAACGTCGAGAAAGCCGGAGGAAATCGCCGCCGCTGCGAAAGAAGCGGGACTCACGGCCACGGTGACAGCTGGCGTTGAGGACGCGCTCAAAAAAATAACGGCGCTTCCCTTGGAAGCGCCGCCGCGTGTCCTGATCACGGGGTCCTTGTATCTCGCGGGCGAAGTGCTCGCCTTGAACGGAACGCCGCCTGCCTAATCAAGCGACGGCGGTGTTGATCCACTGCACGATCTTCGCTTTGGGCGAAGCGCCGATCTGGCGCGAGGCAAGCTCGCCGTTCTTGAAGATCATGAGCGTGGGGATCGACTGGATGCCGTATTTCGCGGCGGTTTCGGGATTTTCGTCGACATTGAGCTTGACGACTTTCAGCTTGCCGTTGAGCTCGCCGGCGACCTCTTCGAGCACCGGGGCGACCGCCCGGCAGGGACCGCACCATTCGGCCCAGAAGTCGACGAGCACGGGTTCTTTGGAATCGAGCACGTCGGCCTGGAAGGATTTGTCGGATACCGGAGCAACCATGGTGCAGCCTCGCGAAACAGGGAATGTGACTGGGAGAGGCGGAACGTAAGGACGGGGTCCCCCTGGGTCAAGATGCCGCTCACGCTGCCGTGAGCCGGGTAAAGGCTTTGTCAAGCAGGAAATCCGGGATTTTGTGAATTGCGCCATGCGCAGTCCAGATCAGGAAGGCCCGCATGCCTTTTCCCGGATAAAGGCGCGCCAAAACGGCCCGGTAACGGGCGAGCTGCTGGAGATAAACTTTCGGCGTATTCGCGATTTCATTTGGTGGAACGGCATCGGACTTGAAATCGGCAATCCACACCTCGCTGGCGGTAACCGCGAGCCGGTCGATGCGTCCAAATTCTTCAAAGGTGCCGCCGCCTTCCGTCCATCGGCCGAGGATGGGAACTTCGGCCCGGCTCTCCGGCCCGAAGAGCGCCGAAAGCTCTGGGCGGTTCAACACGCCGATCGCTTCCGTCACTATTGCGGAACGAGCCGCCTGAGAAAGATCCGCGGCGAAGCGATCGAGATAAGACGCAGCGCGCTCCTCACGTTTCTTCGTGTCAAAGCGCGGGAGTTCCTGCAACAGACGATGGATCAGAACGCCCCGGCGCCGCGCCTCCGCGCGGGAAACAGATTCCGCGGCCGGCGGCATTCGCGCAGGCGCAGGCGAAGATTCCGTGCGAAATGATTCCCCAAGCGGCGCCCTGAGCCAGGCGGGTTCGGGAACGATGATCTTGTCGTGCTCGGGTTCTTTCGCCGCCGCTTTCCCCGGCTGGTAGCGCCAGCGAAAAACTTTTTCGTCGAAACCATAGCCGTGGTCGGAAACTTCAACGAAATTTTTGTCCTTCTCCAGTGTGTCGCGCACGAGGCGATACCAGCATCCATCCGGTAATTTCGCCGAATGCCCGCTCTCTGCGCCGCAGATGACCAGTGCATCGCGCGCGCGCGTGAGCGCGACATAGAGGAGCCGCCGATACTCGTTCTCGTTCGATCGCTCGACTTCCGCACGCGCGCGGCCGATCGCCGCGCAATCTTCGCCCGTCGCCCATACCAACGATCCTTCCGACAGTTGCATCAGTTTCGGGTGATGGCGTTTTGTGTCGGGAGGCGAGGCGGTGTCGGCGAGCACCCCGATCGGCGCTTCGAGGCCTTTCACGCCGTGCACCGTCATGACCCGCAACGCGCGGCTTTCCACCTCAAGGTCGCGCTTCACCACCGAACCGCCACGGCGGAGAAAGACGAGAAAACCCGCGAGCGAAGGCGTCTGCGTGTTTTCGTAGTTCAACGCATGCGCGAGCAATTCATCGAGCGCATCGGCGGCTTCAAGGCCAAGCCGGGCAAGAATGCGCTCGCGGCCTTTATCGCGTCCAAGCAAGCGGGAAAGAAAATCGAAGGGACGCAGCGCCTGCGCCTCCTTCTGCCAGCGCGCGAGCCGCTCCGCGGCCTCCCTGCATTTTTCGTTCGCTGCTCCCGCGTCTTGCAGTGCCTGCCTGAGCGTTCCTTTCCGGCCATGCGCGATTTCGTAAAGCTCATTCTCGCTGAAGCCGAAGAGCGGGCTTTTCAATGCGCAAGCGAGCGCCAAATCGTCGGAAGGAAGCAGAAGCGCATCGCAAAGTGCGGCGATATCCATGACCGCGATATGCTCGGAAAGCCGCAGCCGGTCGGCGCCCGCGACCGGAATCTCCGCCTGTTTCAGCGCGCGCAAGATCGCCTCGAACAAGGGCCCGCGCGAGCGCACGAGCACGATAATGTCGCCCGCGCGCGGCCGGCGAAGATCTTCCGTAGCGGGATCGCCGATCAGAATGTCGGGCTTCGTAAGCCACGCCCGCACCGCTTTCGCGATACGGGCCGCGAGCATCGCTGGGGCGCTTTCCGCGCTCGTGGAATCGAGCGGCGCATCCCAGGCAAGTTCGTCTTCGTCGCCGTTCTGCGCGCGTACCGTATCCCAGACTTCGACGAGCGCCGGCGCATCGTTCCGGATTGCCGTATGAATAGTGCGGGTCTCGTTCTCGCCGCTCGAGAGGCCGCGGAAAGTTTCCGGCGTGCCGAATACTTCATCGACCGCTTCGACGATTCCGGCGGCGGATCGAAACGATAAATCGAGGCGTTTCGGCTCGAATTTTAGTTCCGCCTCTTCGACTCTCGCCTGAAAGAAGCGGCGCATGCGCTCGAAGCTTTTCGGGTCGGCTCCCTGAAAGCCGAAGATCGACTGCTTTTCGTCGCCGACCGCGAAAATCGTGCGCCGCCGGCCGTCAGCCGCGCCCATGCCGGCAAAAAACTCCTTCGCGAGCCGTTCGACGACTTTCCATTGTTCGGGGCTCGTATCCTGCGCTTCATCGATCAGGATGTGGTCGATGCCGCCGTCGAGCTTGTAATGCACCCAGGCCGCCGATTGGTCTTCCAGGAGGTCGGCCGTTTTGCCGACGAGATCGTCGTAATCGAGCGCGCCGCGTGCGCGCTTCATCGCTTCGTAGCGGGCGATAATTTCGCGGCCGAGCCGGTTCAGCGCGCAGGTGCGCTCTAGGGCTTGCGCGGCGCGGCGGCGTTCGATGAGCGGCGCAACCCGGGCGCATTCGACAAGCAGCCGCTGAACCACGGGCTCCTTTTCGCGCACTTTCTCGCCGCCAAAGCCGCTCGGGACGCGGATCGTTCCTTCCTGCGTGCAGAATACCGAGAGATAGGCGCCGATTGCATGCGGATCGCTCTCGTAGGCGGCTTCCAAAAGCTGCTCGCCGCGCGCCTTGGGATTTCCGCCGAGCGCGATCAATGCGTGCGCAATGCCCGCCCATTCGCTGCGCGGAAGAAACGGGCTGTTCAGAATTTCCGCTTCGACCGCTGCTGCTGTGAGACCCGGTGAAAGTCCAAGCGCGCCGCAGATCGTTTTTTCCGCGTGTTCTAATCCTTCTGGATCCAGGAGATGCAGCAGCTTCCGCCGCGTCCGCACGACCTCGTCGAAAACATTCGCAAGCTTCGAATCCGTCTCGGTCGAAACCGCGCGCGCAAGCGCCTTGCCGAGATCGCTCGCCGGATCGCGCGCCGCGTCGAGCAGCACTTCGGCGCGCGCTCGCCGCAAGAGATCCGCCTCCGCCGCTTCCTCCAACACCGTGAAGCCTGCCGGCACGCCGGCCTCGAACGGAAACTGGTGCAGGACGCGATCGCAAAATGCGTGGATCGTCTGCACCTTGAGCCCGCCGGGCGTTTCCAGCGCGGTCGCGAACAGCTGTCGCGCCCGCGCGCGTAACTCGGGTGAGGGGGCTCTGCCATCAAGTTTTGCGATCTCGCGATCGAGCGCCGCGTCGTCGAGGGCGACCCAGCCGCGCAGCGTTTTCAGCACCTGATTGGCCATGTGCGCGGCGGCGGCCTTCGTGAAGGTCAGGCAAAGAATTCGCCCCGGCGGGACGCCGCGCAGAAGAAGCCGGATCACGCGCTGGGCGAGCACATAGGTCTTGCCGGAACCCGCATTCGCCGAAACCCAGGCCGACGCTGCGGGATCGGAAACCGCAAGCTGCGCTTGCCGCGTTTGCTCGGGGATGGGCCGGTTCTTCATTCGTCTTCCTCGCTCTCCGACCATTCCTTGATGCGCGCGAGGTGATCGTAGGTGCCGTATCGGCCTTTCCACTTG
Organism: Alphaproteobacteria bacterium; assembly: GCA_021325315.1. GTDB lineage: Bacteria > Pseudomonadota > Alphaproteobacteria > Rhizobiales > Xanthobacteraceae > Palsa-892. Next base: position 33,591 of record JAJPHK010000011.1, on the reverse strand, counting down.
GGCCGCGGAATCGGAAGATAGGGCGTCGTTTCCTTCGCGTAGTGCGCGATCAACGCTTTCAGCCGGGCAAGCGCAAAGTCCGCGAGGTCGTCGCAAGTCCGGATTTCGTACTGTTCGGGGAGCTTTTTTCCGTTTCCTTTCGCCTGCGAAGGATCGAGTGAAATATATCGTCCGGGCGGGTTGCCGCCGCTCAGTTGAAAGATACCGATGTCGCCGATGCGCGTGCCTTTCGGCACGCCGTTGAAACCGCCCATGCGCGCAATCGCGGCCTCGAGCGGCAATTGCGGCGCGAATCCGACAACCGCTTCCCGCAAGGTCGGCGGCGTGCCGGTCTTGTAGTCGAGGATCGCTGCGGATTTGTCCTTCAGTTCCTCGATGCGGTCGGCCGTCGCCGAAAGCGTGAAGGGGAAGCCGTTGGCTTCAAATACGAGCTCGCCGCGAATTTCCGGCCGCACAGTTTCGATCTTGTTTCGCCGCGCACGCTCCGCGCCGACGAACCATTCCGCGACGCGCATGAAACGCGGCCACCATACCGCCTCCGCTCCCGGAAAATCGCGATAGGCCGCGAAAGCTTCGCGTCCGCAGGCAATCAGCTGTGCGAGCGCATCCTTCGGCAGCGCGCTGGGAATTCTTTTTGCAAAGCGCGCAAGCGCATCGTGCAAAACGCTTCCGCGCTCCGCAGCGCCGGGATCGGCGTCGATTTCTTCGCGCGGAAAGAGCTTAAGAATATGTTTCGCATAGATCGTATAGGGGTCGCGTATCAGATGCTCGATGTCCGTGACCGCGAGCCGCTTCGGCCGTGCGGCGACCGGCGGGCAGGGCGCGGGCTTTTCGAGCGGTTGCGGTTCACCGCGCGGCTGATCGAGTACGCGTGCATATGAAAGCAGCGTTTCACCGCGAAGACATGCTGCCTTCCATGCGATTTCTTCCGCGACGGCCGCAAGGCGCTGCCAGGATCGCGAGGCGACGGTTTCGGCACCGCCTTGCCGCCGCGCTCGCGTGACGACCACTTCGCGCGCACAGAACATTTGCGTGAAGTCGTGCGCCGAAAGCCCGATCCGCCGTTCCGGCAGGTTGAGACGAAGATCGCGCCGCATTGGCCGGTTGAGGAACGCGTCGGTGCGTGCGCCCGGCGGCCAGGTGCCCTCGTTGAGGCCGCCGAGGATGGCACAATCGAACGAAACGAGGCGCGCCTCGATCGGCCCCAGAATGCGAATCGCGGCATGCGGGTCGAGCGGCACGCGCAGGGTAGCGCCTGCAATCAACGCGGAGAAAGCGTCCGCATAGTCGTGAAGCGTGAGCTCGAAAGGCCCCGCGGGCGCGGCCAGAAGCTCCTCGAACATTTCTGCGAGTTTTTCCGCATCCGGGCTCGCGGGGCTCTCGAGGTCGAGCCCAGCCGCTTGCAGGGCCGCGCGATGCGCTTGCAGTACCGTATTGAGCAGATGCGGCGTTGCCGAAAGCCTGCAAAGCGGATCGAGCGCCGCGCCAAGCCGCTCGCAAAGCGCGCGGGCCGCGTCCCAATCATTGGGCTTCAGCTGCGCCTTCGGATCGTTCGGATGATATTTTTCCACGCGCGCGGCTTCGATCGCGTGGGCGAGGCCGGCAAGGCCCGGTGCGGGCCGGGGGCCGCGCAAGACGCCTTCTTCTAGCGCGTCGACGGCAGGATCCGCCGCAAATCGCGAAAGGGGATGGCGCAAAAGCGCGATCAGCGGCACCGGCGCGAGTTGCGACGCTGCCGTTTCCGCTAGAAGACGCGCGAAGCGGCCCGCCTCGGATTCGGAGAGCGGCGTGCCGGCCGAATCGTCCGCGGTGATTCCCCAGCGGGTGAGCTCCGCCGCGACGCGGCGCGCGAGCGCCCGGTCGGGCGTGATCAGCGCCGCGTTCGAGAGCTTCCGCTCCAGCGCTTCGCGCAGACAGACGGCAATGGCTAGCGCTTCTTCACCGGGGTCGGCCGCCTCGACAAGTGTCACGTCATCAAGAGCCAAGGCATCGCGCGCGGTTCTTTCATTCCGCCGGGCGGCTGTTTCCGCCGGACGAAATGCCTCCGACAGAAGCTTTTCGCGCGCGGGATAGGGCGGCTTTGCGAGCGGAACGACTTCGCTTCGCGCGACGCCCAATACGTGCAACAGCCGGTGCAGGCCGAATTGCGGATGGCCTTGCGCGGAATCGGCTTCATCCTCGCCGCCGATCAATGCAAAGGATTCGTCATCGAGCCATTGGTCGAGCCCGGGGAGAACGACCGCGCCGTCCTTGCGGCGGGCAATTACCGAAAGAAGCTTCGCGACCGAAGGAAGCGAGCCGGTGGAGCCTGCCGCGATCACCGGGCCGCCAGCGCCTTCGGAGAGCCGTTTCGCCTCGCTCGCGAGCAGCGCTTCGCGCCGTGCGGTCGGATCGGCGAGCGATCTTTCCCGCAGGATATCCGGCCAGGCGCGCTGCACGATTTTCAGAAAGTCGCGCGACAAATCCCAATAACGGTCGAGCTCGCCGGGCACCGCCTTCTCGAGCATCTCGAACGGAACGCCCGCGATGATGAGATCGTCGAGCACGCGCGCGAGCTCGTCGGCGAAGGCGAGCGAGGCCGCGGGCGTCGCCGCGATCGGCTTCTCGTCTCCGTTCTTCGACAAGGCATTTGCCCATTGCTGCACCAGCCGCGCAAGCACGATGCGCCGTCCGGTCGGGGAAATCGCGGGCGGCAGGTCCGCGCCGTTGTCCTCGAAGGCGATTTCATCCTCGTCGACGTCGCCGAGCGACAGCACGCGCGGGAGAATCAGGGCATCCGTGCCGAGTGCGGAAAGCAGCGCCTCGCCGAAGGCGCGCGCCGCGCGCCGGGTCGGCAGAAAAACCGTGGCATTCGCAAGCAAGAAGGGATCGTCCTTCGGCCGAAAGCCGGGAATGAGCCGGCCCTCGGCAAGCGCGCTTGCGAGCGTGGGAAGAAACGGCGCGGAGGGCGGGATAGTGAAAACGCGGGGCGGCGACTCGCTCATGCGGTTATTGTGCCACAAACGTCAAGCCCGGGCGTATGCGCGAATCGCGGCCTCGGCGAGCGGGATCGCGGCGGGCGTGCCGACATGCAGGAACAGGCCGTCGAGCTCGCACCCGTAGAGCCGGCCTTTTGCCTCCGCGCGGTCGAACAAGGGAAGCAGCGGAAACGCGCCTTGTGGCGCATCCTTGAACAAAGCGGGCGATAACAGCGCGCCCCCGGCATAGGTGAGCGGAGCGGTTTCGTTCGATGCGCGACGGCGAAGAAGGCCGTTGCTCTCCATGAAGTAGTCGCCGCGGCCCTCATAGCCGGTGGTATTTTCGGGCCGCGCCAGAAGCAGAAACGCGTCCATTTTCATGGGGTCGAAACCCCGCGCGAGCCGCGCTAGGTTGGAGCTCTTCTCCAGCCACAGACTGTCGGAATTGACGAGAAAAAACGGCGTGCTTCCGAGCAGCGGCAAGGCTTTTGCGATGCCGCCGCCGGTATCGAGCAATCGTGCGCGTTCGTCGGAAAATTCGATTTTCGGCGCGCGGCGGCGGCGAAGATGAGCTTCCAGCAGATCCGCGAAATGATGGAGATTGACGACCGCCGTCGAAATTTTCAAAGCGGCGAGCCGGTCGAGATTGTGGTCGATTAGCGCGCGGCCGGCGACCTCGACGAGCGGCTTGGGACGCGTATCGGTCAGGGGCCGCATGCGGTTTCCGATGCCGGCCGCGAGCACCATCGCGCGCTTGGGGAAATCAGCTTCGTTCACGGCACGGACAGGGGCTGCTCGACGGCGGCGTTTTCCGCCGTCGGCGGAGGCACGTGCGCCTGATACCAGCTGTTCAGTTTCGAGAGCGACGGATGCGAGAGCGCGCGCATCAGATAATCCCAGACCCGCGGCAAATGCGCGAGATATTGCGGCTTACCATCGCGTTTCGCGAGGCGCGCGAAAATGCCGAGAATCTTGGTCATGCGCTGCGCGCCGAGCGTCACATAATGCCGCGCGAATTCGTCGGGGCTGAAATTCGGATCGGCGTTCATGCGGCCGACCACATAGCGGGAGAGGAGTGTGATCGCCATGTCGGACGGAATGTCGACGCGCGCATCCATCAGGAGGGACGCGACGTCGTAAGCGGCGGGCCCCATGACGGCGTCTTGGAAATCGAGGATTCCCACTTGCGCGACGCCTTCGCGGGCGGGGAGCCACAACAGGTTGGGCGAGTGATAATCGCGCAGCACCCAGGTCTTCGGTCCCGCGGCGATATCGCCGAGTGCCGCGCGCCAGAGGCTCGCGAAATAGTCCCGCATCGGACGCGACAGCGACGTGATGCCGCGATAGGGTAGGTACCAGTCGAGCAAAAGCTCGGCTTCAACCAGGAACGCATCGAGATCGTAAGGCGGAATGACGTGCTCGATCCGCGGAGAAACGGGAAGCTTCGGCGGCAGCTCCGCCGTGTGCAGCGCGACCAGCGTATCGATCGCGGAGGCATAAAGATGCTCGATCGGCGCTGGCGGTTCCGTGTGCGTGACGATTCCGTCGGTGCCAAGATCCTCGAGGATCAGAAATCCGTGTTCGATGTCCGCCGCGTAAATTTCCGGCGCGCTGAAGCCGCGTTCGCGCAAGCCCCTTGAGAGTGCCACGAACGGCTGCACGTTTTCGGCAAGATGCGAGAGCGCGCTATAGGACTTGCCGTCTTTGATCGGCGGGCCGTCGGGCTTCGGCGGCGAGTCCATCAGGATCGCGGTGCCGGGATGCAGGAAGAGCCGCTCGTAACGGCGTGTCGACGCGTCGCCCTGGAGATGCCTCCGCTCGGCCGCGCCGAAACCCGCCGTGTCGATGAGTTCGCGCGCGGCGCGAAAGCGCGTGAGCCGCTCCGCCCATGCGCCAAAGCCGGTAAGCCGTACCCGCCGCGCATTTGGCGGAAGATCGGGGCTTACGGAAAACGAAACGTCGAGGCGGTCGGCCTGGATGAAGGCGGCCGCACGCTCCGGCCATTCGACCATGACCGCGGCACCGTCCGCCGCTTCCTCCCAGCCAAGCTCGGCGAGCTCGGCGAGCGTCTTCACACGGTAGAGATCCGCGTGCACGACCGGAAACCGCGGCAGCTCGTAAAGCTGCAAAAGCGTGAAAGTCGGGCTTGGCACTTCGAGCCAGTCGTCGTTCGCAAGAAAACGGATGATGCCGCGCGCAAGCGTCGTTTTGCCTGCGCCGAGATCGCCCGAAAGGGTGATGAGATCCCCGGGCAAAAGGGAGATCGCGATATCCATGGCAAGCCGCCCGGTCGCGGTCTCGTCAGGCAATACAATATCCCAGGTGGTACGCGCGGCGGGTGAACTCGGCATAGGCTCGTTGAACAAGGCTCGTTATTCGGCCGCTTCGCTATGGGCGCGGGCGGTCGCGGGGAATATACAACTGACGACCGTTCCTTGTCCGGGTTCTGATTCGATTGCAACGCTGCCGCCGTGCAGTGCAATGAGCGAGCGCACGATCGCAAGCCCTAAACCGGCGCCGCGGTGGCGCGAACCGCGCGGATAGCTCTCGAACAGGCCGAAAATCCGCTCTTTAATCTCGGGCGGGATGCCCGGGCCCTTGTCGATCACGCGGAAGGTGACCGTATCCCGCCCCCGTTCGGCCGAGAGGGTCACGGTCTCGCCAGGCGGCGAGAAGTTGATCGCATTCGACATCAGGTTGAACAGGATTTGCCGGACACGCTTCGGATCCGCGATGAACGTGCCGATATTGGCAGGCGCCTTGATGTCGAGACGGATATTGTTTTCGGCGAGCCGGTCGCGAATGCCCTCGGCGGCGGCGGTCATGGTGGCGCGAATATCGACTTCGCCGAGATCGAGATGCATCGCGCCGGCATCGATCGTCGCAAGGTCGAGAATATCGTCGATGATCGCCATCAACGCGGCGCTCGAAGCGGTAATGTGGCCAATATATTCGCGCTGCTTTTCCGTGAGCGGTCCGATTGCGGGATTGTTGAGCAACTGCACGAATCCGATGATCGTTGTAAGCGGCGAACGTAACTCATAAGAAACGTGCTGGACGAAATCGTTTTTCAGCACGTCAGCCGCGACCAGTGCTTCGTTCCGTTCGGTCAGCGCGCGCGCGACCCGTACGCTGTCGGTCACGTCGCGGAACGTGACGAGCGAGCCGCCGTCGGGCAACGGCACCGCGGAGCATTCCAGCAAACGGCCGTCGACGCATTCGAGCTGCAGCCCCGAAAAAGCGTCGCGATCGAGTCCCGTTACAGCGAGTTGAATCGATTGCCAGGCTCTCTCCGTATTTTCGGCGTTCTCGCCCGCGATGAGGAACGGGCGGCACCACGTCGCCAATCTTTCGATATGCGGGCGTTCGGCCGCCGCCGCCGCAGAAATTTTCCAAAGCGCGAGAAAGGCGGAATTATAAAGTTTCAGCCGGCCGTTCGAGCCGAACACCGCGACCGCCTCGGCGAGCGCATCTAACGTTTCACCCTGCGTCTGGATGAGCGCATTGTAGCGGCTCTCCAGCTCAATCCGTTCGGTGATATCGTCGAAAAGATACGTGACGCCGCCTTCGGGGTTCGGATTGGTGACGACGCGCAACACCCGTCCGCCCGGCATGTGCCACCAATGCTCCTTCGGCTCGATCGCGCGATAGGCCTCGAAAAGCTGCGCTTTCCAGGTCTTGAAATCCGCCTGTTCCGGCAATCTTCGCTCAGCGCGCAGCCGGTCGAGGACGGTGGAATCGGTCGGATGCTCGTCGAGAAACGCCGCGTCCAGCCGGAAGAGCGCACGATAGGCGGCGTTGTAAAAGACCAGCTTCTGATCCGCGCTGAAGATCGCAACCGCCGTCGAAAGCTCATCCAGCGTGCGGCGGTGTGCCGAAACAATACGGCCGAGCTCGGCGCGCACCGTTTCGGCTTCAGTGGCATCCAGACCGATCCCGGCCGAGCCTCGCGGCCCGCCCACTTCGATCACATCGAGCACGCGCCGTGCGCCGGCGATCACAACCGGCAGCCGCTTGGTGAAAATCTGATTTGAAGCCGCGGCTTTGGCCGCTTCCTGACGGGCGGCCTGATCGAGAAGCTCCAGCCCGCGTGCGATCGCGTCGTGCGCGTCGGCCGCTTCCACCGCTTTCGCATAAGCCGTATTCGCGAAAACGAGCTTGCCTTCGCCGTCATGCAGCCAGATCGGCGCGGACACAAGTTCGAGGAGCGAGCGCATTTGCTCGGCCTCGCGCTCGAACCGTTTCAGGCGCTCGGATAGCGTCGCTTGCTCGAGCCGCGCGCCGGTGAGATCGCGCAGCCGCAGTACGGCGGACGCGCCGATCGGCCGTCCCTCGGCTTCGAGATAGCGTCCGCGCGGCGTGAGTAAGGTCAGGGTGAAGGCTTCGCCGCGCTGGCGCAGCCCGTCGACCGCGGCATCGAGACGATGGGCCTCTTCGACGCCGAGCCAAGTCCCGAAAGCGAGCACGCGCCGCGCCGCTTCGATGCCCGCGACATTCGCGGCATCGCCGAGAATGAGCGGTTCCCTCTGCGGTTCGCGCCAGACGATGATGAGTTGCGGATCAGCGAGAAGAAGAGCGAGCGCCCGATCCGCCTCGTCGCGCAGAATCGCGATTTCGCGCTTGGCTTGCGCGAGCCGCAAATCCATACGGGCGCGTGTACGCACAAGCGCAATCGCGGTCGTCACGGCGAAAAACAAGATGCCGAGCGTGAGCGCCAGCTGCGCAAGCTCGTGCCGGTCGAGATTGGCAAGCGCTTGCGGGATTTCTTGCAGCCTGAAGGCTTGGGCATTCGCGCGATCGGCGGGAAGGACGGAAAGAACGCCCGCGCAGGCGAAAAGCCAGGATGCGGTCCCAATGTTCCGCCTCATCGCGCGCAAACGCACGCAGCCCAGTTCGGACCGTTCCGACATTCCGCCTTCGCTCTCTCGTTCCGCCGCCGCTCGGCGCCAAAGAGCGACCCGCAGCCTTGCGCCGCGAATCAGGCATTCACTCTACAAAGACAGGAGTCGGGGCAGAAGAGGAAATGCGCCAAATCGGGACAGAAAGATCAAAGACCCTCGAACAGCGGTGTCGAAAGATAGCGTTCTGCAAAGGATGGAAAAACCACGACAATATTCTTGCCCGCCATTTCCGGCCGCGCGCCGACCTCGAGGGCGGCGGCAAGCGCCGCACCCGAAGAAATCCCCGCCGGAATGCCCTCAAAACGCGCTACGGCGCGCGCCATATCGAAGGCGGTCTGGTTTCCGACGGTCACCACCTCATCGATCACCTTGCGGTCCAATACCTCCGGGATGAATCCCGCGCCGATTCCCTGAATCTTGTGCGGGCCGGGCTGGCGGCCCGATAGCACGGCGCTGTCTTCGGGCTCGACGGCGATGATGCGAACGGATGGCTTCCGCTTTTTCAGCACCTCTCCCACGCCGGTAATGGTTCCGCCGGTGCCGACGCCGCTTACAAAGGCGTCGATTTCGCCTTGGGTGTCGTTCCAGACTTCCTCGGCGGTGGTACGGCGATGAATCTCGGGATTTGCCTTATTGTTGAACTGCTGCGGCATCACCGCTTTCGGCAATTCGCGCAAGAGCTCCTCTGCGCGCGCGACCGAGCCCTTCATGCCTTTCGCGCCTTCGGTGAGTACAATCTCGGCGCCGAGAAGAAGAAGCATCTTACGCCGCTCCAGCGACATGGTCTCGGGCATCACGAGAATGAGCTTGTAGCCTTTGGCGGCGGCAACGAAGGCCAGCGCGATTCCGGTGTTGCCCGAAGTCGGTTCGACGATCACCGTGTCCTTGTCGAGCTTGCCGGATTTTTCCAGCGCCTCGATCATCGCGACACCGATGCGGTCCTTGACGCTTGAAATCGGGTTGAAGAATTCGAGCTTGGCGAGAATATTCGCCTTCACGCCGTGCATTTCCGGCAAGCGGTTGAGGCGCACGAGCGGAGTGTCGCCGATCGTTTCGGTGATGGAATTAAAGACGCGTCCGCGCCCCGGCTCGCGCTTTGCGGACGGCTTGCGCGGCATTGCGGTCATGGGGGCCTCCATCGAAAATCCGGATGGCCCGCCTAGCATAACTACAAAACCAAGTCGATTTTCGATTCGTAATACGCCGACTATATGTTGAAATCGGCCGTCGATTTCGCTTCGGCGAGGCCGTGCTTTTCGGCCGCACGGCAAAGCTCGTCGATCGATACCGCCGAAAGCGCGACTTCGAACGAATGCTCGGCGGGGGCGACCGCCGGCTGCACGACTTTCTCCACCAGCGCCGGAATATGCCCGGCATTTTCGGCGCCGGTCGCCTCGGCGACGCGGGCGATTTCGGCGACGGATATCCGCCTGCGCTCGCGGGCAAGTTCGTAGCCGCCGCGCGGACCGCGCACGCCCTTCAGGATCCCCGCATGCACCAGCGCTTGCAGCACCGGCTCAAGATGCCGCGGCGGCAGGCTATGGCGTTCGGCGAGCGCTTTCGCCGCGACCGGCTGGCCGCGCGAATGGATCGCGATGTCGACGACTGCGGCGACCGCAAGCAAGCTTTTTTCCGAAAGCCGTGCCATCTATTCGCCTGCCATCTTGCTGTGGAGGCCGGTTGAACCGAAGCCGCGCGAGCCGCGCGCGGTGACGTTAAGCGCATCGACCGTGTGGAGATTGGCGCGGAACGCCTGGGTGAAGACGAGCTGCGCGACCCGCATGCCGCGCGTCACCGAAAACGGCTCCGGCCCGAAATTGATGAGCAACACCCGCACTTCGCCGCGATAATCGGAATCGATCGTGCCGGGTGCATTCAGCACCGTGACGGCGTGGCGAAGCGCGAGCCCCGAGCGCGGCCGTACCTCGCCCTGATAGCCGTGCGGAATTTCGAACACGAGCCCGGTCGGAATCGCTGCCCAGCCGCGCGGCGGAATGAGCACAGGTTCGGTGTCGGGAAGTGCGGCGATGAGATCGACGCCAGCCGCGCCTTCGGTTTCATAGGCGGGGGCGGGAAGGCCGATCGCATGCGGCAGGCGCGTGAAAGGGACATTGAGCGTAGTCATGCGCGCGCCTCGTTTAGTGTCGATGCGATCCGCCGGACAAGTCCGTCGGCCACCGCTTCCTTCGAGAGCACCGGCCAGCTCTCGACGCCGCCCGAGGTCACGAGATGGACCTGGTTGTTGCGTCCGCCGAACGTGCCGCTTTTCGGCGAGACGTCGTTCGCGACGATCCAGTCGCAGCCTTTGCGCAGGAGTTTCTCGCGCGCGTGCTCAAGCAGCTTTTCGGTTTCGGCGGCAAAACCCACGACGAGACGCGGGCGCTTCTTGCCGTGCGAGAGCGTTGCGAGGATGTCGGGGTTCTCGACGAAGGAAAGCGTCGGTGCGCGGCTGCCGGTCTTTTTCACTTTTTCGTTCGCGACCGCGTCAACGCGCCAGTCGGCGACCGCCGCCGCGCACACCGCGACATCGACAGGGAGCGCCGCTTGCGCCGCCGAGAGCATTTCCGCCGCGGTCTCGACGTGAATTGTTTTCACGCCGGAAGGATCGGGAATCTCCACCGGCCCCGACACGAGCGTGACTTCCGCGCCCGCCGCCGCGGCGGCGCGCGCAACCGCATGGCCCTGGCGGCCGGACGAGCGGTTCGAAATGTAGCGCACGGGATCGATCGGCTCGCGCGTCGGCCCGGAGGTGACGAGCATGCGCGTTCCCCTAAGCGCATCTGGGGCGGGCATCTCGTTCAGCAATCCTTCGATCGCGGCGACGATTTCCAGAGGCTCCGCCATGCGGCCGACGCCGTTCTCGCCGCGCTCGGCCATCTCGCCGGCGTTGGGGCCGACGGAAACGATGCCGTCGGCGGAAAGCTGCGCGAAATTCCGTTTGGTCGCCGGATGGTTCCACATCATAGGATTCATTGCGGGCGCGATCAGAACGCGCTCGTCGGTCGCGAGCAACACGGCGGTGGCGAGATCGTTGGTGATTCCTTGCGCCATTTTCGCAATGAGATCGGCGGTCGCAGGCGCGACCACGATGAGATCGGCTTCGCGCGAAAGCCGGATATGACCGATGTCGAATTCGTCCTGATGGGAGAAGAGCTCGGTGAAACAGCGCTCGCCGGAAATGGCGGCGACCGACAGGGGCGTGATGAATTCGGCGCCGCCCGCGGTCAGAATCGCGCGCACTTTCGCGCCGCGTTCCCGCAGGCGGCGGATCAAATCCAGGCTCTTATAGGCAGCGATACCGCCGCCGATCACGAGCAGAATGCGCTTGTCTTTCAGATCCATCGAAAACCCGGTCCGAAGCCTTTGAGGCTAAATACCAGATTATCACCGTTCAATTATAGTTGGGGCAGTTTTTTCGCGCGTAAAGACGGCAGCGGTTAACCATGCCGCCAATGGCTAGCGGAACACCCAAATCGCGATCAGGAGCGCGATCAGCCAGAGCGCGGCGGTCCCCCAAGCCCTCCCGCGCCGCTTGCTCTCGCCGATCGCCGCAACCGTTTCGGGCGAAAGCACAAGCCCGTCCTTGGTCTGCTCGTCGAGCCGCTGAAACGTCTCCGCCGCGCGCGACAAGAGCGAAGGTGCGGTGCCGATCAGGCGGCCCAGGCTTCCGAGTTCCTGCGCCGCGTTCTCGATCCGCCCGACCGGCCCGAGATTGCGCTCGATCCATTCGCGCACCACGGGATCGGCGGTGGCCCACATGTCGAAATGCGGGTCGAGCGAACGCGCGACCCCTTCGACCACCACCATCGTCTTTTGCAAGAGGAGCAGCTCCGGCCGCGTCTTCATGTCGAAGATCGCGGTGACCTCGAAGAGAAGCGTCAAGAGTTTCGCCATCGAGATTTCGCTCGCCGGCCGCTCGCGGATTGGCTCGCCGATCGCGCGGATCGCTTGCGCGAAATCGTCGACCGAGTGATGCGAGGGAACATAGCCGGCTTCGAAATGCACTTCGGCGGTGCGCCTCCAGTCGCCCACGATGAAGCCATGGAGAATTTCCGCGAGGAAGCGCCGCTCCTTCAGCCCGAGCCGTCCCATGATGCCGCAGTCGACCGCAACAAGATTGCCCGCTGGATCGACGAAGAGATTCCCCGGATGCATGTCTGCGTGGAAGAAGCCGTCGCGCAACGCCTGCCGCAGGAACGACTGGATTACGACGCGCGCGAGATGCTTGAAGTCGAAACCCGCCGCCGAAAGTTTCGCGCGGTCGGAAAGCGAAATCCCGTCCACCCATTCGATCGTGAGCACGCGCTTGCCCGTGCGCGCCCAGTCAACATCCGGCACGCGAAAATCCGGATCGTCCTTGGTGTTCTGTGCAAGTTCCGAAAAGGCCGCCGCCTCGAGCCGCAAATCCATTTCGATCGCTACCGTGCGCGCAAGCGTCTCGACGGTGGAGACGAGCCGCAGCCTGCGTCCTTCCGCCGAATAACGCTCGCCGAGCCGTGCGGCGAAGAAGAAAGTGTCGAGATCGGATTGAAACAGGTATTCGATATGCGGCCGCAGCACTTTCACCGCCACGGAGCGGCTGCCGTTTTCGCCCTTGATTTCCGCGCGATGCACCTGAGCGATAGAGGCCGCCGCGACCGGCGGGCCGAAGCTGGAAAAAAGCTCATGAATCGGCTTCCCCAGCCCCTCGACCACCGCCGCTTCCGCCTGCCGTTGCGAAAACGGCGGCATACGGTCCTGCAGGCTCTCGAGATCGGTTGCGATCGCCGCCCCCACGATATCGGGGCGCGTCGCGAGAAATTGCCCGAGCTTCACATAGGAAGGCCCGAGCCGCGCGAGCGCGCGCGCGAGCCGTACCGATCCGACGCCTGCATTTCTGCGCTCGACCAGCCGCCCGATGCGGACGAGAAAGCGCGGACCCGGCGGCAGGAGCACCGGATCGATCAGCCCAAGTACGCCTTCCCGCGCGAATACGAAGCCGGCGCGCGCGAGCCTCAGGAGATGAAACAAGCCGCTCACATCCGCCTCAGAGCCGCCAGCCAGAGTGAAGTGCGACGATTCCGCCGGTCATCTGCGTGAAGGAGACACGCGAAAGCCCCGCTCGCCGCATCATGCCTGCGAAAGTTTCCGGCGGGGGAAAGCGGCGGATCGATTCCACGAGATAGCGATAAGGCTCGGCGTCGCCAGCGACGAGTCGGCCGATCTCCGGAATCACGCGGAAGGAATAAAGTTCGTACAGCGCGTCGAGACCCGGCATTTGTTCGGGAGAAAATTCGAGGCAAAGAAAATGGCCGCCCGGCTTCAGCACGCGGTGGATTTCGGAGAGCGCGCGCTCGATTCGCGGCACGTTGCGGATACCGAAGGCGATCGTCACAGCATCGAAGGACTTGTCGGGAAACGAAAGGGCCTCGGCGTTCGCTTCTACAAAATCGGCTTGCTTTCCGAACCCGCGCCTTTCCGCGCGCTCGCGTCCGACCGCGAGCATGTCGGCGTTAATATCGGCCACCGTCGCCCGTACGCCGGGACCGCCCGCTTCGATCACACGGAAAGAAACGTCGCCGGTACCGCCGGCGAGGTCCAAAAAGCGAAAGGAACGCGCGTTTTTGGGCGGGCGAAGCTTGGAGACGAGTGCATCCTTCCAGGCCCTGTGTAGCCCACCCGACATCAGATCGTTCATCAGGTCGTAGCGGCGCGCGACTTTATAAAATACGCCGTCGACCATCGCCTGCTTGTCGGCAAGCGGCACGGTGCGGAAACCGAAATGGGTGTCGGAACGCTCGCGTGACATGGGCTCAACCTTGGTTCTTTAGACCATAGCGCGCGCGCGTGGTGGGCGCTATCACAGCCTGAAATAGAGCTCCGAAAGGTTAAAGTGCCAGAACTCCCGGAAGTCGAAACAGTCCGCCGAGGCTTGCTCCCGGCGATGGAGGATGCGCGCATTCTTAAGGTTGAGGCGCGCCGGCCGGATCTTCGCTTCCCGCTGCCGAAGGATTTTGTGAAACGCCTCACCGGTAAAACCGTGACGAGCCTCGGGCGGCGTGCGAAATATCTCCTGGCCGACCTCTCTTCGGGCGAAGTGCTTCTCATGCATCTCGGCATGTCCGGATCATTTCGCGTGGAAAATTCCGGCAAGAGCCAAACGCCGGGCGAATTTCACTATCCGCGCGGCGACGGGAAGCACGACCATGTGATCTTCAGCATGTCGTCCGGCTACACCGTCATCTTCAACGATCCGCGCCGCTTCGGCTTCATGAAGCTGATTCCGCGCGAGAGGCTAGAGGAAGAACCGCATCTCAAGCCGCTTGGCCCGGAGCCTTTGGGCAATCGTTTCGACGCGGAAACATTCGCGCAATCCTTGCAAGGGAAGAAGACGAGCCTGAAGGCGGCGCTGTCCGATCAGCGGATTGTGGCGGGCTTAGGCAATATATATGTGTGCGAGGCGCTGCATCGCGCGCATCTGTCGCCCAAACGGCGCGCTTCGACGCTTGCCGACCGCAAAGGCCGGCCCAATGAGATGACGAAAGCGCTCGCGGACGCGATCCGTTTCGTGCTGAACGAAGCGATCAAGCAGGGCGGTTCGTCCTTGCGCGATCATCGCCAGACGACAGGCGAACTCGGCTATTTCCAGCACCACTTCCGTGTTTATGATCGTGAAGGCACAGCCTGCTCTACGCCGGGCTGCCGGGGAAAGATCAGGCGCATCGTGCAGACCGGGCGCTCGACCTTTTATTGTCCCGTCTGTCAGCGTTGAGTTTGCCGCGGACGGAAGCCTCGGCTAGCAAAGAAGAAGGAGGATCCGAGCCCATGACCTACGAGAACATCCGCGTCGAAACGCGCGGCAAAGTGGGGCTTATCACGCTTGATCGCCCCAAGGCGCTGAACGCCCTGAACGGTCCTTTGATCGGCGAGCTGAACCACGCCCTCGACGAATTCGAGACGAATCCCGCGATCGGCTGCGTGGTGCTCACCGGCTCCGAAAAAGCTTTTGCTGCCGGCGCCGACATCAAGCAGATGCAGCCGCTTACTTATCCGCAGAACTATCTCGATGATTTTGTCGGCCCTTGGGAACGTATCGGTCGCTTCCGCAAACCGATTGTCGCGGCTGTGGCCGGGTACGCGCTCGGCGGCGGCTGCGAACTTGCGATGATGTGCGACATCGTGATCGCCGCCGACAACGCCCAGTTCGGCCAGCCGGAAATCAAGCTTGGGGTCATGCCCGGGCTCGGCGGCACGCAGCGGCTCACGCGCTTTGTCGGCAAGGCGAAAGCGATGGATCTCTGTCTTACCGGCCGCATGATGGACGTCCAGGAAGCGGAGCGCGCGGGCCTCGTCTCACGCATTGTGCCTGCCGCAAGGCTCCTGGAGGAAGCGATAAAGGCCGCTGAAACGGTTGCAGGGATGTCGCTGCCGATCGCCATGATGACCAAGGAAACGGTCAATCAGGCTTATGAAACCACGCTTTCGGCGGGTATTCGCTTCGAGCGGCGGCTGTTTCATTCAATGTTTGCGACTGCCGACCAGAAAGAAGGCATGGCCGCCTTTATCGATAAGCGAGAGCCGTCCTTCAAGGACCGCTAGACATCCTGCAATTAATGTCGTTGACGCTTGCAGGCGGCCCCACTATGGTCCGGCCCGCGTCGCGATGCCCGAGGGCTCTGCGCGCCTTTATTTCTCATTCATCCGAAATCCGATCGAACTGGACGTTCAGGCATGCCGAATACGACTTCCGCCAAGAAAGCGACGCGCAAGATCGCACGTAGGACAGCGATCAATAAGCAGCGCCGTTCGCGTTACACAACCTATATCCGCGCCGTCGAGGACGCGATCAGCGCGGGTGACGGCAAGAAGGCGCGCGAAGCGCTCTCGAAGGCGGAACCGGTGATCATGCGCGCCGCGCAAACCGGAGTGCTTCATCGGAATACCGCCGCACGGAAAGTGTCGCGTCTCAATTCGCGTGTGCGGAAGCTCGAAGCCTGATCCATTGTCCGATTTCGGAGCGAGTCGAGCGGCGGCCAAGAGGCCGCCGTTTTATTTTTGCTTGACCTGTGGCTTGGCGGTCACGCCTTCTTGCGTGCGCGACGATCTGCAAAAAATTTCGGCTGCGGATTCCGAAAAGCTACGCCGGTTCCCGAGTCAAAAAAAACGAAGAAAGTGCAAAACCTTGTGGCATAAGTCGTGTCATGGAGTTGTAATTTTTCTGTTTTTTGCGTAGCAGGCCGCGATCGCAAAAAAAAATCGAAAAATTTTTCTCTATATTTGCCGGCTGCGGCGCGCAGCGAAATCTCCAAGCAAATCAATGCTTCTTGCCGTCACAAAACTCTTCGTCGCACCCGCAGCGAAGAGATTCGCGCGCGCAGGCGCCCGTTCGGCAACTTTCCCGAAACGAATCTGTTGCGCGCCCACAGCGCGCTATGTATCGTCATTTTCGTTGAAGGAAGTTTTCTTCTTCTGCTGTTCAGAAATTACGGAACGTACAAACCGAATCGGGGAAGCTGACCGGCATGATAAAGCAGTCTCGTTGGATTACCGGTTCATTGCGTAAGAGTTATATGACCGGACGCCGTGTTGTTGGTTTGCAAGAGTAAAGTTCGGGTTTGAGTTCGGCGTCGTAATCGGGACTAATCGAAAACGGAACGGGTAAGCGACCGCGGGTTCAACTGCGGCGGATGGGGCGGCCATGTTTAAATTACAAAATCGATTGCTGCGAAACAGCGCCAATCGCGAACCTCACACGAAACCAATTCTCCATCTCACGCGAGCGCTGGCCTACCGCTCCGGCTCGGTTGTCGAAGGGCCTCCCCCGATACGCAGGCTATCTTGATTTCCCTTCGTGCAAAGTGCGTTCCCGTTCACAATCGAAGCCTGAAGTCGAACGATCCAGCCGGATCCGATTTCGCGCCTGCCAAGGCAATTGGAGTCTGCGATGCCGCCCCAGGAAAAAGAGATGCCGGATAACAACGACGCGTCCCGCTGGGACCGCGTCCGCCGCCGCCTCCGTGCGGAAGTGGGCGAAGATGTCTATTCGAGTTGGTTCGCGCGCATGGAGATGGAAGTATGCGGCGCGGAGAGCGTTCGGCTTTCCGTTCCCACCCGTTTTCTTCGCAACTGGATTCAGTCGCACTACGCCGAACGTCTGCTGACGCTTTGGAAGAGTGAATCGCCAGCCGTGAAAAAGATCGATCTCGTCGTGCGCTCCTCTGTCTCGCGCGCGGGCTTCTCCAATAACACGATGAATACACCGGCTAAGCCGAGTGTTGTCTTGCGCGGGAACGGCCAGGGGCGCCTGCCCGCCCAGCCGAGCGGCCCTCTTTCCATGCGCTCGGACAAAAGCGGCAGCTCGCCGCTCGACCCGCGGCTCACATTTTCCACCTTTCTCGTGGGGCGCTCGAATGCGCTAGCGCATGCGGCCGCACGGCAGGTGGTGGAGGCCGAAGCCGGCACGGCCGCGCGCTTCAATCCGCTTTACATCTATGCCTCGGTCGGCCTCGGCAAAACGCATCTCTTGCAAGCCATCGCCTGGGCCGGCGAGACGAACGGCCGACGCGTGAGCTACCTCACCGCCGAAAAATTTATGTACGGCTTCGTCGCGGCGCTGAAGAACCAGTCGGCGATCGCCTTCAAGGAAGCGCTGCGCGGAATCGATGTCCTCGTGATCGACGATCTTCAATTCCTGCAGGGCAAGACCGTGCAGCAGGAATTCTGCCACACGCTGAACGCGCTGATCGACGCCGGCCGTCAGGTCGTCGTCGCGGCCGACCGTGCACCGCCCGAATTGGAGACGCTCGAAGAGCGCGTGCGCTCGCGGCTCGCGGGCGGCCTCGTGGTCGAGATCGGGCCTCTCGAGGAGGCACTGCGCTTGAGTATTCTCGAAGCGAGGATTGCCGCGATCAAGGCCGAGCATCCGGATTTCGATGTGCCGCAATCAGTCGTGAATCACGTTGCGCACCAGGTCACGCAAAACGGCCGCGACCTCGACGGCGCGGTGACGAGGCTCCTCGCCCACAACCAGTTGAGCAACCGTCCGGTGACCGTGGAACTCGCCGACGAGGTGATCCGAGATCTCGTGCGGCCTTCCGACCCGCGCCGGATCCGCGTGGAGGACATCCTGCGCATTGTCGCCAAGCACTATGGCGTCACCCGCTCGGACCTTTTGTCTTCGCGTCGCACGGCGAATGTGGTGCGCCCGCGTCAGATTGCGATGTATCTCGCGAAGACCCTGACCTTGCGATCGCTGCCGGAGATCGGCCGCCGCTTCGGGGGGCGGGACCACACCACGGTGCTCCACGCCGTCCGCAAGATCGACGCCAATGTCGCGGCCGACAAGGCGCTGGCCGAGGAAGTCGAAGTCCTGAAAAGGCTCTTGCTCGAAGCCTGATCGGCACTTGGGCGTATTTAAGAGGCGTGGGTTTCGGCCCGCGCCTCTTGCGTTAGGCCGTCCAAACCGTCAAAATTTTCGGCCCGCGCGGTCAATCTCGCCGATGCGGGCTCCTGGGGCCAATCATCGATCCGGATCGCGAGCCTATGAAGGTTACCGTCGAGCGCGCCGAACTCCTGAAATCGCTTTCCCATGTTCACCGCGTGGTCGAGCGGCGGAATACGATTCCGATTCTCGCCAATGTCCTGATCAAGGCGGGAAAGAGCGGGCTCGAGCTCAAGGCCACCGATCTCGATCTCGAGGTTGTCGAGACGCTGCCCGCCGAAGTGAAAACGGCGGGGTCGACGACCGTGCCCGCCCACATGATCTACGACATCGTACGGAAACTTCCCGAAGGCTCGCAAGTGGAGCTGACATCGGGAAGCGACCGCGGGACGCTCGCGGTCAAGGCCGGGCGCTCGCGCTTTTCGCTGCAGACCTTGCCGGAAAGCGACTTCCCGGATCTCGCGGCGGGTGAACTTCCGCATAAATTTTCGGTGGCGACTTCCGATCTCAAACGCCTCGTCGACAAAACCCAGTTCGCCATCTCAACCGAAGAAACGCGTTATTATCTGAATGGCATTTATTTACACGCAGTCGAAGGAAAGCCCGCGAAGCTGCGCGCTGTTGCCACAGACGGTCACCGTCTTGCGCAGGTGGAAATCGCCGCACCGAAAGGCGTGACGGGCATGCCCGGCGTAATCGTACCGCGTAAGACCGTCAGTGAAATTCAGAAGCTCGTCGAAGATGCGGGCGAAGAGGTCGAAATCGAGCTTTCGCCGGCGAAAATTCGCTTTTCACTCGGTAAGGTGACACTCACCTCAAAACTGATCGACGGTACTTTCCCGGACTACGGCCGCGTCATCCCGGCGGGCAATGATAAGACGCTCGTGGTGGAGAAAGCGGATTTTGCGAACGCTGTTGATCGCGTCTCTACTGTATCCTCTGAACGCGGGCGTGCGGTGAAGCTGTCGCTCGCTTCGGGCAAGCTCACGCTCTCCGTGACAAATCCCGATTCCGGCAGCGCCACGGAGGAGCTCGAGGTCGAGTATTCCAGCGACCCGTTGGATATCGGCTTCAACAGCCGCTATCTTCTCGATATCGCCGCGCAGATCGAAGGCGAGAAGGCCGAGCTGAAGCTAGCCGATCCGGGCTCGCCGACGCTCCTGCAGGACCAGGATGCGGCAGGGGCGCTTTATGTTCTGATGCCGATGCGGGTGTGAACGCAAGAAAGAAAAAACCGCCTCCACTCAAACCGCAGCCCGTGCCGCGCCCTGAGCCACGCCCGGCTGCACGCGTTCGAAGGCTTCAGCTCACGAATTTCCGATCTTATTCGCATGCCGAACTCGTCGTCGGCCATGGCCCGATCGTTCTTCTCGGCGCGAACGGTGCGGGGAAGACGAATATTCTGGAAGCGATATCGTTTCTCGCGCCGGGACGGGGCCTGCGGCGTGCAACGCTCGAGGATGTAGCCGCAAGCGATGGCGATGGCTCCTGGGCGGTCGCCGCGACCATCGAAGGTGCCGAGGGCGATGTGCAGCTTGGCACCGGCATCGATGCCCCCGCCGAAGGCGAGCAGCCCATACGGCGTTCGCGCATCGCGCGCGAAAATGTCGCTTCGGCCACTCAGTTCGCAGAGCACTTGCGTGTTGTCTGGCTCATTCCCGAGATGGACGGCCTGTTTCTTGGACCCGCGGGCGAGCGCCGTCGTTTTCTCGATCGCCTTGTGCTCGCGATCGACGCCAAGCACAACGCTCGCGTCTCCGCCTTCGAGCGGGCGCTGCGTTCCCGGAACCGCTTGCTCGAGGAAGGGATAACGGATACGCGTTGGCTTGACGCGACTGAACACGAAGTCGCCGAGCTTGGCGTCGCGCTCGCCGCCGCACGCGCCGAATGCGTCGAACGATTGCGAGTCGAGATCGAAGCGGCGCACGATCCGAAATCGCTGTTCCCCGCCGCCGATCTCTTGCTCGACGGCTGGATGGAGGCGGCGGTTCGAAACGAGCCGGCGATCGAGATCGAAGATCGCTATCGCGAGATGTTGCGAAATGCTCGCGAGCGCGATCGTGCCGTGGGCCGCACCCTCGATGGCCCGCATCGCACCGACCTTGTCCTCGTTCATCGCGAGAAGAACATTCCTGCCGAACGCGCCTCGACTGGCGAGCGCAAGGCGCTTTTGGTGGGGATTGTCGTCTCGCATGCGAGGCTTGTCGCTGCGATGCATGGGTTGGCGCCTGTGATGTTGCTCGACGATGTCTCGGCGTTTCTCGATGAGCAAAAACGGGACGCGTTGTTCGATTTGCTCGCCCGCTTTGGAGCGCAGGTGTTTATGACGGGCGTCGACGCCGCCTCATTTGAGGCCCTAGGCAAGTCTGCGGAGCGTTTTGCGGTGACGCCGGGCAAAGTCGAGCCGGCCTGATTTTGCGATTTTTTCGGGGTCGCGAGACGATCTCTCTCCGCCCTTGAAAATACGAAAAACGCCATTATTTATCAAATAGTTAGGAGTGGCAGAATATCCTTTCAGCGCCGCTTTTTTCGTGCAAAGTCAGCGCTACACCTGACCCTCAGATGCGCCCTGATTCGAGGCCGTTTTCCCATGGCGAAAGCTCCCAAGCCTGCGACCCCCAAAACACATCGCGGCGAATATGACGCCGAGTCGATTCAGGTTCTGAAGGGGTTAGAAGCCGTCCGCAAGCGTCCGGGCATGTATATCGGCGACACCGATGACGGGTCGGGCCTGCACCACATGGTCTATGAGGTTGTCGACAACTCGATCGACGAAGCACTCGCGGGCCACGCAACCCATATTGAAGTTGAACTCAATGCCGACGGCTCCGTCACCGTTACCGACGACGGGCGCGGCATTCCGACCGATATCCATAAGGAAGAAAAGGTTTCGGCCGCCGAAGTCATCATGACGCAGCTGCATGCCGGCGGGAAGTTCAACCAGGATTCCTACAAAGTCTCCGGCGGTCTTCACGGCGTCGGCGTCTCCGTGGTGAATGCGCTTTCGAGCAAGCTCGACCTCACGATCTGGCGCGACGGCAAGGAACATTTTATGCGCTTCACCGACGGCGAGGCGGATGCGCCTCTCAAGGTCGTCGGCAAGGCTGACGGCAAGCGCGGCACCAGAATCACGTTCCTGCCGAGCAAGGAGATCTTCACCAAAACCGAATTCGATTACGCGACGCTGGAGCACCGGCTGCGCGAGCTCGCCTTTTTGAATTCCGGCGTCAAGATCATGCTCTCGGACCTTCGCGGCCCCGTGCCGAAGGTGGAGGAGATGTTGTATGAGGGCGGCGTTGAAGCCTTCGTGCGGTATCTAGACCGTAACAAGCAGTCGCTCATTCCGGCACCGATCCTGATCCGCGGCGAACGCGAAAAGGTCGTTGTCGAAACCGCGCTCTCGTGGAACGACAGCTATCACGAGAACATCCTTTGCTTTACCAACAACATCCCGCAGCGCGACCGCGGTACGCACTTCACCGGTTTCGCGGCGGCGCTCACGCGCGAGGTGATCCGCTATGCGGAGACCGCGGGCCTTGGGAAAAAGGAAAAAGTAGAGCTTTCCGGCGAGGACTGCCGCGAGGGCTTGACGGCGGTGCTTTCGATCAAGGTGCCCGATCCGAAATTCTCCTCGCAGACCAAGGATAAGCTAGTTTCGTCCGAAGTGCGCCCAGTGGTCGAAACCATTGTGAGCGACGCGCTCCAGCAGTGGCTCGAGACGCATCCTTCGGAAGCAAAAGCGCTTGTCGGCAAGGTCGTGGAAGCGGCCGCCGCCCGCGAGGCCGCGCGCAAGGCGCGCGAGCTCACCCGCCGCAAAGGCGCGCTCGATGTCTCCTCGCTTCCCGGCAAGCTCGCGGATTGTCAGGAGCGCGATCCCGCGAAGTCCGAGCTTTTCATCGTCGAGGGCGATTCCGCAGGCGGTTCGGCGAAACAGGCGCGCGACCGCGCCTTTCAGGCGGTGCTTCCCCTGCGCGGCAAGATTTTGAACGTCGAGCGTGCGCGTTTCGACAAAATGCTTTCCTCCGAGCAGGTTGGAACGCTGATCACGGCGTTAGGCACCGGCGTCGGCCGCGACGATTTCAACATCGAAAAGTTGCGGTATCACAAGATCATCATCATGACCGACGCGGACGTCGACGGCTCGCATATCCGCACGCTCCTGTTGACCTTCTTCTTCCGTCAGATGCCGGAGCTGATCGAGCGGGGCTATATCTACATCGCGCAGCCTCCGCTTTACAAAATCGCGCGCGGCAAGTCCGAGCAATATTTGAAGGACGAGCGTGCGCTTGAGGATTATCTTATCCATACCGGGCTTGAGGACACGGTGTTGAAGCTCGCGAACGGAGAGCAGCGCGCAGGCAGAGATCTTGCCGCACTCGTCGAGGAAGCGCGTGCGGCTCGCATAATTCTGAAGGGCTTGCACCCGCGCTACAACCGCGCCGCAGTGGAGCAGACCGCGATCGCCGGCGCGATGGCGCAGGATGTCCTCACCGACGGGAAGAAAGCGAAGGAAGCCGCCATCTATGTCGCAAAACGCCTTGATGCGGTCGCTGAAGAAACCGAGCGCGGCTGGGAAGGTACCGCCGACGAGAACGGCTTCAAATTCTCCCGTGTCGTGCGCGGCGTAAAGGAAGAGACCTTGATCGACCAAGCGTTTCTGTCTTCGGCTGACGCCCGCAAGCTCGACGTTATGGCCCCCAGACTGCAGGAAATCTATGCACGGCAGGCAAAACTGATCCGCAAGGGCGAGGAGACGACGGTTCACGGGCCCGTCGGCCTGTTCGACGCTGTCACCGGGATCGGGCGCAAGGGCGTTTCGCTGCAGCGCTATAAAGGCCTGGGCGAGATGAACCCCCAGCAGCTGTGGGAGACGACGCTCGATGTGAACGCGCGCTCGCTGCTCCAAGTGAAAATCAAGGAAGTTGACGAAGCCGACGACCTCTTCACGAAGCTCATGGGTGACGTCGTTGAGCCGCGCCGCGAATTCATCCAGGATAACGCGCTTTCGGTCGCCAATCTCGACGTTTGAGCCCGCTTTGCTAGCCCGCGTCAGATCAGCGATAACAGCAAAATGGCACTTTCGTCAGACGAGCTCGAACGTTATGCCCGCCACATCGTCCTGAAGGAAGTCGGCGGCCCCGGCCAGCAGAAACTGAAAGCTTCGCGTGTGCTTGTTATCGGCGCAGGCGGGATTGGCTCGCCAGCCTTGTTGTATCTAGCAGCCGCGGGCGTCGGACAACTATCGGTAATCGACGACGACA
Source organism: Alphaproteobacteria bacterium (assembly GCA_021325315.1). Lineage (GTDB taxonomy): Bacteria > Pseudomonadota > Alphaproteobacteria > Rhizobiales > Xanthobacteraceae > Palsa-892. The sequence goes on along the minus strand of JAJPHK010000011.1, from coordinate 10,052 downwards.
AGGTTACGCTGTCCAATCTACAGCGGCAGGTGATCCATGCGACCGAAGACGTCGGCCGAGCAAAAACGGAAAGCGCTGCGGCGGCGATACAGCGCCTGAACCCTCACGTCAAAATGCAAGCGATCAAGGCGCGGCTCACGTCGAAAAACGCGCTCGATCTGATCGGCGCACACGACGTCGTGGTCGACGGCTCCGACAACTTCAAAACGCGTTATCTTGTTTCGGACGCCTGCTTTCTTGCGAAAAGGCCGCTTGTGACGGCGGCGCTCGGCACCTTCGACGCAACACTCACCACGATTCGCGCGCATGAGAAGAGCGCGAACGGAAAACCGAACCCGACCTATCGCTGTCTTTTCCCGGAGCCGCCTCCGGAGGGAACAATCCCGACCTGCGAACAGGCAGGTATTCTCGGCGCGCTCGCCGGCGTCATGGGTTCGCTCGCGGCGCTTGAAGCCATTCGTGCGATCGTTGGTTTCGGTACGCCGCTCGTCGGAAAGCTTTTGATGTTTGATGCGCGCGAGATGCGCTTCGAGACGCTGAATTACGTCTGGAATCCCGAAAACCCGTTGTCGGGCGAGACGCCGGCGATCAAGGATTTATCCGCGCACGCGAATTAGAGCATCGACGGAAGCACTCGGTCCGGCGGGCGATGTCCGTCCATGAAGGTGCGAATATTCACGATCACTTTATCGCCCATGTCGTTGCGGCCCTCGATCGTGGCCGAGCCCATGTGCGGAAGAAGCACCACTTTCCCGGCGCGGGCGAGCTTCACGAGTTTCGGGTTCACGGCGGGCTCATGCTCGAAGACGTCGAGGCCTGCGCCCGCGAGTTCGTCCGCCTCGATCATGCGCGCAAGCGCGTTTTCGTCGACGATTTCGCCGCGTGCCGTATTCACGATGTAAGCGTCCTTCTTTAGGAGCTTCAGCCGCCGCGCGGAAAGCAAATGATAGGTCGCGGGCGTGTGCGGGCAATTCACAGAGACGATGTGCATGCGCGCGAGCATCTGGTCGAGGCTCTCCCAGTAGGTCGCTTCCAATGCCTCTTCCAGTTCCGGCGCGACACGGCGGCGGTTGTGATAATGGATTTGCAGCCCGAACGCCTTGGCGCGCCGCGCAACCGCGGTGCCGATCCGGCCCATGCCAATGATGCCGAGGCGCTTGTTGGAGATGCGGTGCCCCAGCATCCAGGTCGGCGACCAGCCCTGCCATTCCTGGTCGGAGGTGAGTATCGTAGAGCCTTCTGCAAGCCGCCGCGGCACGGCGAGGATAAGCGCCATTGTCATGTCTGCGGTATCTTCGGTGAGCACGCCGGGCGTGTTCGTGACCGTGATCCCGCGCGCAAGCGCGGTCGCGACGTCGATATGGTCGACGCCGTTTCCGAAATTCGCAATCAGCTTCAAATTTTCGCCCGCTTGCGAAAGTATCGCCGAGTCGATGCGGTCGGTGACGGTGGGAACCAAGACATCGGCGGTCTTCACCGCCGCCACGAGCTCGGCCTGCGAGAGCGGCCGATCGTCGTCGTTCAACCTTGTGTCGAACAGCTCGCGCATGCGAGTCTCGACGCTTTCCGGCAGGCGCCTGGTCACGACGACGAGCGGTTTCTTCTTGGGCATCGGTCGGGCCTTACCCCGCGCGGCTTGTTTCCTCGGATAAACTGTCTAGCAGAGCGGTTTTTGAAACTCAAAACGAGGAAGCGCAGCCTCCTGCATTGACATCAAGGAAGGGAATGCGGCTAGTGACCGCAATATTCACGAGCGCCGAGAGGAAAACGGGATGATGGGGGGAGCGCAATCCGCACGGGCCGGCCGTATTGTTTTTGCTGCCTTTGTTTTTGTCTTGACGGCTCTACCGGTCACGGCGGCGGCTCAAAATACGGCCCAGGCAAGGGGCGTCTCCACCAATCTTCCGATCCCTCGCTTCGTGAGCCTCAAGGCCGACAAGGTTAATTTGCGCTCGGGGCCCACGCGCGAGAACGCAGTGAGCTGGGTCTTTACCCGCGCGGGCTTGCCGGTGGAGATCACCGCCGAATCCGAGAACTGGCGGAAAATTCGCGATTCCGAAGGAACCGAGGGTTGGGTCTTCCACACGCTTTTGTCGAGCCGCCGCACGGTGCTCGTTGCGCCTTGGGCGAAAAAAGAAGTGAGGGACTACCCGTTGTACGATAGCCGGAGCGGTTCGACCGTTACCGCAAAACTTCAGCCGGGCGTGCTCGCCTCGGTTAAATCTTGCGACGGGAAATGGTGCCGGATCTTTGGCGACGGCTTCAGCGGCTATATCGAGCAGGAACGCCTGTGGGGCGTTTATCCCAATGAAGTTGTTGAGTGAAAATTACGACTCTTTGCGCCGCAAGCGCACGACCACATCGACGCGCGAGACCTCGTAGCCTTCCGGCGGCTCAGGCATTTTGTCGAGCAGAAGAGTATCGGGAATGTCGACGAGCTTGCCGTCGCCTTCGACGTAAAAATGATGATGGTCGGAGGCGTCTGTGTCGAAATAGGTCTTGGAGCCGTCGACCGCGACCTCGCGCAACAGGCCCGCTTCGGTGAATTGATTGAGCGTGTTGTAAACGGTCGCGAGCGAGACCGGGAAACGCGCTTTCAGCGCGTCTTCGTGCAGCATCTCGGCGGTCAAATGCCGTCCGCCCTTGGCGAAGAGGAGCCACCCGAGCGCAAGCCGCTGCCGCGTCGGCCGCAAGCCCACTTCGCGCAGCATCATGCGCACGTCATGGAACGGGCAGCCCGTTCGCCGCCCGGCGGAAGGCTCGGTGCTGAGCTTTTCCACCGGCAGTTCGGTGTGCTCCTCATCCACGAAAGGTCTGCGTTCCAGTTCACTCATCGCTCTACTCTAGCCGCAAATGCTTCCTATTAGTAACCGACACGAAAGGTTCTAATCCCCAGACGGAAATAGGCCGAAAACAGCCGACTACGACGGTATTCTTATAATAAGTCTCCACGGATGGCCGTGCAATGTCCTATAAAGCCTTGGGATTTCTTGGTTTCCAGAAATATTGATGGCTCCTATCAATTTTCCTTTGCCTTTCGGGAAAAGGCCGCCTGTGTTAGGGAAATCGAGGTTTCCCAAGACACAGCGATTAGAAAGCGGCAATGAGCGAACGACCGTCAAGCTTCAGTTACGAAGACCTGCTGGCCTGCGGGCGCGGAGAGCTTTTTGGCGAAGGCAACGCCCAGCTTCCGTTGCCGCCCATGTTGATGTTCGACCGGATTTCGGAGATTTCCGAGCAAGGCGGCGAGCACGGCAAGGGCATGATCCGGGCCGAGCTCGATGTGAAACCGGATCTCTGGTTTTTTGCTTGCCATTTCAAGGGCGATCCGGTCATGCCCGGCTGTCTCGGCTTGGATGCGTTATGGCAGATGCTTGGGTTCTTTCTCGGCTGGCTGGGTGCGCCCGGCAAGGGCCGAGCGCTCGGCATGGGCGAGGTGAAATTCTCCGGCCAGGTGTTGCCGACGGTGAAGAAGATCGTCTACGGCATCGACATCAAGCGTGTCATGCGTTCGAAACTCGTTCTTGGTATCGCCGACGGCTGGCTTTCGGCCGATGGCGAGGTGATTTATCGGGCGTCAGATTTGAAAGTCGGTCTGTTTCAGACCGATGAAGTGGCGCCCGCGAAAGCGTGACGTAGCTGCCGCTTGAAAGCGGCGCTCGCGAACCCGGAAATCGAAGAGGCGGATCATGAGGCGCGTCGTTGTCACCGGAATGGGGATCGTCTCGTCGATCGGCAACAACACGCAGGAAGTACTCGCGAGCCTGCGTGAGGCGAAGAGCGGAATCTCGCGCGCCAAAGATTATGTAAAGCTCGGATTCCGCTGTCAGGTCGCGGGCGCGCCGACGCTCGATCCAAGCGCGATCGTTGATCGCCGCGCCATGCGTTTCCACGGCGGCGGCACCGCGTGGAATCACGTCGCGATGGATCAGGCGATCCAGGACGCGGGCCTTGAGGAAAAGGACATCAGCAATCCGCGGACCGGCATCATCATGGGCTCGGGCGGACCGTCGACCCGTACGATCGTGGAGGCTGCCGATACCACGCGCGCCAAGGGGCCGAAACGCGTCGGTCCCTTCGCCGTGCCGAAGGCGATGTCGTCGACCGCGTCCGCGACGCTCGCCACCTGGTTCAAAATCAAAGGCGTCAATTATTCGATCTCGTCGGCTTGCGCGACCTCGAACCACTGCATTGGCAACGCCTACGAGCTGATCCAGAACGGCAAACAGGACGTGATGTTCGCTGGCGGCTGCGAGGAACTCGACTGGACCTTGTCGGTTCTATTCGATGCCATGGGCGCGATGTCCACGGGCTATAACGACCGGCCGGCGGTTGCGTCACGCGCCTATGACAAGAACCGCGACGGCTTCGTGATCGCGGGCGGCGCCGGCGTTCTGGTGCTCGAGGAATATGAACGCGCAAAGGCGCGCAACGCGAAAATTTACGGCGAGATCGCGGGCTACGGCGCGACGTCCGACGGCCACGACATGGTGCAGCCCTCCGGAGAGGGTGCCGTCCGCTGCATGCAAATGGCGCTCGAAAACGTCAAGCTTCCGGTTGACTACATCAATCCGCACGCGACCTCGACGCCGGTCGGCGACATCAAGGAGATAGAGGCGATCCGCGAAGTGTTCGGCAAGAAATGCCCGCCGATCTCGGCGACGAAGTCCTTGACCGGCCATTCGCTGGGCGCGACCGGCGTGCAGGAGGCGATCTATTCGCTCTTGATGATGAACAACGGTTTCATCTGCGAGAGCGCGAATATCGACGAGCTGGATCCCGTCTTCGAAGACATGCCGATCCTGCGCGAGCGAAAGGACAACGCGAAATTGAACTGCGTGCTGTCGAACTCGTTCGGTTTCGGCGGCACGAACGCGACGCTCGTTTTCAAGCGTCACGATGCTTGATTTCTTGAATATGAGCCGAAGAGACAGAGTATGAAAGGATTGATGGAAGGAAAGCGCGGCTTGATCATGGGGGTCGCGAACGATCATTCGATTGCTTGGGGGATCGCAAAGACTGTCGCGGCCCACGGTGCGAAGCTCGCCTTCACTTATCAAGGCGAGGCGCTGGAGAAGCGCGTGCGGCCTCTAGCCGAGTCGGTGAAGGGCGAAATGATCATGCCCTGCGATGTCGAGGACATCGCGAGTGTCGACAAGGTTTTCTCCGAGATCGAAAAGAAGTGGGGAGGGCTCGACTTTCTTGTCCACGCCGTCGCCTTTTCCGACAAGAACCAACTGAAAGGCCTCTACGCCGATACGACGCGCGAGAATTTCGTTCGCACCATGGTGATCTCATGCTTCTCGTTCACGGAAGCGGCGAAACGCGCTGCCGCGTTGATGAAAAACGGCGGCTCGATGATCACGCTCACCTATAACGGCGGCGACCGCGCGATGCCGAATTACAACGCGATGGGGGTCGCGAAAGCGGCCCTGGAAGCGAGCGTGCGCTATCTCGCGGTCGATTTCGGCAACCGTCAGATCCGCGTAAACGCGATTTCAGCGGGGCCGATCCGGACGCTCGCTGGCGCCGGCATTGGCGATGCGCGCATTATGTTCGCTTTCCAGCAGAAGAATTCGCCGCTAGGCCGCGGCGTGACGCTGGAAGAGCTCGGCGGCGCCGGGCTTTATTTGCTTTCGGATTTGTCGACCGGCGTCACCGGTGAAATTCACTTCGTCGATTCCGGTTACAACGTGATCGCGATGCCGCACCCGGACACGCTCAAGAACGGCAGCAACAACGGAAACGGCAACAACGCACTTCCAAAAGCTGCGGAATAGCGCTTACGCATCAGATGCAAAGGAGAACGGCCGGGAGCGTCCCGGCCGTTTTGTTTTTGATGGTCTTCGACGGATTGCCGCGTCAAGCATGCAGGTCGAAGCGATCCGCGTTCATCACCTTGGTCCAGGCCGCCACAAAGTCCTTTGCAAATTTCTCTTTCGCATCGGCGCTTGCGTAGACCTCTGCGAATGCGCGGAGCTGCGAGTGCGAACCGAAGATCAGGTCGACCCGCGTGCCCGTCCACTTGATCGCGTTTGTCTTCCGGTCGCGGCCTTCGTATACGCCGTCACCGGCAGGCTGCCACTGCGTGCTCATGTCGAGCAGATTGACGAAGAAGTCGTTGGTCAGCGTTCCGACCTTCTTGGTGAAGACGCCGTGCTTGGAGCCGCCGGCGTTCGCACCGAGGACGCGCAGGCCGCCAACCAGAACCGTCATTTCCGGCCCGGTCAGCCCCAGCAACTGCGCCTTATCCACCAAGGCCTCCTCCGGCATCATGAACTGCCGCTTGCCGCTGATGTAGTTGCGGAAGCCATCGGCCTTCGGCTCGAGCGGCGCGAAGGACTCGACGTCGGTCTGCTCCTGCGACGCGTCCGCGCGCCCCGGCGTGAACGGAACCTTCACGTTGACGCCGGCAGCCTTTGCAGCCTTTTCGACCGCCGCGCTGCCGCCGAGAACGATCAGATCGGCCAGCGAGACTTTCTTGCCCTTGGCCTTGTCGTTGAACGCCTTCTGGATTGCCTCGAATTTCTTGAGCACCTTCGCCAGCTCAGGCGGATTGTTCACTTCCCAATCCTTCTGAGGGCTCAGGCGAATGCGCGCGCCATTCGCTCCCCCGCGCTTGTCCGAGCCGCGGAAGGTCGATGCCGACGCCCAGGCGGTCGAAACAAGCTGCGACACCGACAGACCGCTTGCGAGGATCTTCGCTTTAAGAACGGCGACGTCCCTGTCGTTGATCAGCTTCTTGCGATCGACAGCCGGGATCGGATCCTGCCAGATTAACACTTCCTTCGGCACGAACGGCCCGAGGTAGCGCGCGCGCGGACCCATATCGCGGTGCGTGAGCTTGAACCATGCGCGGGCGAAAGCATCGGCGAACTGGTCCGGATGCTCGTAGAAGCGCCGCGAAATCTTCTCGTAGGCGGGGTCCATCCGTAGCGACAGGTCCGTCGTCAGCATGGCCGGCACATGCTTCTTCGACTTGTCGTATGCGTCCGGGATCGTGGCTTCGGCGCCTTTTGCTTTCCACTGATAGGCGCCGGCCGGGCTCTTCGTCAGTTCCCATTCGTTCTCGAACAGGTTCTTGAAGAAGAGGTTGCTCCATTTCGTCGGCGTCTGCGTCCAGGTGACTTCCGGGCCTCCCGTGATGGCGTCAGAGCCAACGCCGCAGCCGTGTTTGCTCTTCCAACCGAGGCCCTGATCCTCGATGGGGGCGGCTTCCGGCTCCGGCCCGACCAGCGACGGGTCGCCCGCGCCGTGAGTCTTGCCGAAGGAGTGGCCGCCGGCGATCAGCGCGACGGTCTCCTCGTCGTTCATCGCCATGCGGAAGAACGTTTCGCGGATATCCTTCGCTGCCGCGACCGGGTCAGGATTGCCGTTCGGTCCTTCCGGATTGACGTAGATCAGGCCCATCTGTACCGCGCCCAGCGGTTCCTGAAGCTGGCGTTCGCCACTGTAGCGCTCGTCGCCCAGCCATGTGCCTTCAGGACCCCAGTAGAGTTCTTCGGGTTCCCAGACATCGGCGCGGCCGCCCGCGAAGCCGAACGTCTTGAAACCCATCGATTCCAGCGCAACGTTGCCGGCGAGAATCATCAGATCGGCCCAGGAAATCTTGCGCCCGTATTTCTGTTTGATCGGCCACAACAGCCGGCGCGCCTTGTCGAGATTTGCGTTGTCCGGCCAGCTGTTGAGCGGCGCGAAGCGCTGCTGACCGGCGCCGGCGCCGCCGCGGCCGTCGGTGATGCGGTAAGTGCCTGCGCTGTGCCAGGCCATGCGGATCATCAGCCCGCCGTAGTGGCCGAAGTCGGCCGGCCACCATTCCTGCGAGTCCGTCATCAGCTTGCGGAGATCGGCGATCACGGCATTGAGGTCGAGGCTTTTGAACTCCTTTGCGTAATCGAAATCCTCGCCCATCGGATTGGACAGATTTGAGTTGTGATGGAGAACCTGGAGGTCCAGCTGCTTCGGCCACCAGTCGCGGTTTCTGTTTCCAGTGAATGGGCATTTGCCCGTGGTGTCATCGGTTTTTGCGTCCATTTTTTCCTCCGTGCGATCCGTAGCGTTCTTTGAAACGGGTCCCGTAGCGCGGTTTTTAGGCGTGGTGACCGATCAGGTCTAATCGTATTGATTAGCCTGTCCGATAAGATAATCTGATGCCATGATCACTCTTCGCCAGCTTCGCTATCTTTCGGCGCTGGTGCGTCACGGCCATTTTGGCCGCGCGGCCGAGACTTGCGCCGTCACCCAGCCCGCGCTCTCGATGCAGATCCGCGAACTCGAGCGCGAGCTGAAGGTCGAACTCCTGGAGCGCCGGCCGGCGGGAATCACGCTCACCGATACCGGGCTTGAGATCGCCGAACGCGCGGAGAGGATTTTGGCCGATGTGCAGGACCTCATAAATCTTGCACGGCATCGCGGCCGCACGCTCGCCGGTTCGCTGCGGCTCGGCATTATTCCCTCGCTTGCGCCTTATCTCTTGCCGCGCGTCCTGCCGGTGCTGCAGTCGAAATATCCCGAGCTGCGCCTCGAAGTGCGCGAAACCCTGACAAAACAACTCACAGAGGAACTCGAGCGCGGAGAACTCGACGTGATCATGGTCGCGCTTCCAATCGAGCGCCCCGGCATCGAGGCGGTGGAGCTTTTCGAGGATTCCTTCCTGCTTGCGATGTCGGCGAAGGAAGCGGCCCCATCCCAGCAGCGCGTCCGCGCCGGCGCAGTCGATTCGAGCCGGCTCATTCTCCTCGAGGAGGGCCACTGTTTGCGCGATCAGGCGCTCGCGTTTTGTTCGGTGGCGCAGAGCGGCGTGCCCGCTTCGCTCGGCGCGACCAGTCTTGCGACCGTGATGCAGATGGTCGCGAACGGCTATGGCGTGACGCTCGTACCGGAAGTCGCGGCCCTCACGGAAGTGCGGGACTCGCGCGTGACACTGCTCCGTTTCGAAAATCCCGAGCCCGCACGCAGGATCGGTCTTGTCTGGCGCGTAACTTCGCCCCGCAAGAAGGATTTTGCCGCGCTAGGGAAAGTCGTGACCCAGGTGCTCGGAGCACGAAAGTCGCGGCAGACGCGCGGCAAGCGCGCCGCGTAAGGTCAGGTCTCCGCTTCGCGCTCGAGCTGCGCCCGATTTTCGATCCGGTAAAAGCCGCCCTCGCGGGAAATCAGCTTTTGCCGCATCCATTCGTTGAGCGTGCGGCTCACATTCTCGCGGGCAACGCCCGCCATTGCTGCGACTTCGTTTTGCGTAATCTTCTGCTTGATCAAGTTGCGTCCGTTGCCGAGATCCTGTCCGAAGGCCTCCGCGAGACCGCACATGGCGAGCGCCACGCGGCCTTTCGTAGAAAGAAAACTCGCCGCCGCTACGATGCTGTTTGTGTCGCGCAAACGCTGAATCAGCATCATCATGATGTGATCGCGCGCTTCGGGATGCTGGCGCACGAACTCCTGGTACGTCGTGCGGCTGATGAAGCGCAAAAGACTCTCGCGGACCGCCGTCACGGTCGCCGAGCGCGGCTGTCCGTCGATCACGGCGAATTCGCCGATCAGGGAGCCGGGGCCGAAAATCGCGAGAATGCGCTCGCTGCCCGTCGGCGAAATCACGCTCACCTTCATCAGCCCGCTCTCGACGCGGTAGCAGCCGTCGCCCGGATCGCCCGCCGTGAATAGCGTTTGATCCGCCGCGATCTTGACGAGCCGCGACTTGGCGAAAAGATCGTTCGCGAGTTTATCGGGCAGGCGGGAAAATATATGCGCGGAGGCAAGCGCCCAGGGGGCCATCGGAGCACCAAATGAATGAATGGACGAAAAGATCATAGCGCAGCCGGATAACGGCTGCGAGGGCGATGGAAATGCCAACAAAAAGGGCGGCTCTTCTGCCGCCCCTTTTCCCGCTTTTGTGCCGGTTGGAGGCTACTCCGCCGCCGGCGCCTGTTCGCTCTTTTGCTCGTTCTTGGCTTTGGCTTCGAGGTCCTCGCCGGTCTGCTGATCGACGACTTTCATCGAGAGCCGCACCTTGCCGCGGTCGTCGAAGCCCATGAGCTTCACCTTCACCTTGTCGCCTT
>JAJPHK010000009.1 GCA_021325315.1 Alphaproteobacteria bacterium | reverse complement strand
GCGGCTTTATAAAGAGTTCGCGCTGGCTGCTCGCTTCCGCTCGCCAGCGCGAACGGGACGCTGCGGCCCGGTGATGACAGGAGTGGTAATTCTGAATGAAAGCCGCGACTAAAGGCTCACGCCGAAGGCGTTAGCCCGGCGTGCGAAACCGCGCCCGTTTGTCGCCCGGCGACCGCCGAGACCGAAAAATCTCCGATCGCGTCCACGAACAGCCGGTGGAAATTGAGTTCCGCCGAAAGATGCAGGAACACCGCGCCAAGGCCCACCGCCGCGCGATCCATCAGCACGAATTCGCGCGGCACGACCACGGGCCCGTGCGTTTTCAGCGCGGTATGAACCCGGAAGGCTTCGCGGCGGCCGTATTGCGAAGGCTTCACGCCGTCGGCGATCGAGCGCACACGATCGTCCACGAGCGGGCCGTAGATGAAGCGCGCCCAGATGTTGAGCGCGTCGATCAGGCCGCGCGTCAGCCCCTTGAAGCCCCAGGTCTCGTAGGCGTGCACGACCCGCGCCTCGTCGTTTTCGCGCAGCCCATGGTAGAGATCGACCACGCCGCCGACGAAGGCCGGCGGAAAAATCCGGATGCAGCCGTAGTCGAGGAGATTGATGCCGCGCGGCTCGCCTGCTTCCTCGTACGCGGTGTAATTGCCGAGATGCGGATCACCGTGGATCACGCCGAATTGCGAGAACGGCAGCCACCACGCCTTGAACATCGCCCTCGCCAGCCGATTGCGGATTTCGAGCGACGCCTCCTTGTGCGCAAGGAGCTTCTTGCCTTCCAGCCAGTCGAGTGTGAGCAATCGCCCGGTCGACAGCTTCGGCCAGACATTCGGCACGCGCACCTCGGGCGTGCCGGCGAGCATCTCGCGGTAGAGCGCGACGTGTTTCGCCTCGCGGCGATAATCGAGCTCCTCGCGAATGCGCTCGGCTATCTCCTTCGCGATTTCCGTGGTGTCGATCGCCGTATCCATACGGCGGCGGATCGCGAAAATGATATCGAGCTGGCGCAAATCCGCTTCCACCGCCGACTGCATGTCGGGATATTGCAGCTTCATCGCGAGCGGTTTTCCGTCGAGCGAAAGAGCGCGATGCACCTGCCCGAGCGAAGCGGCGGCGGCCGGCTCGTGCTCGAAGGATTTGAGTTTGCTCTGCCAGTCCGGCCCGAGCTCCGCCGCCATCCTGCGCTTCACGAACAGCCAGCCCATCGGCGGCGCTTCGTTTTGCAGCTTGATGAGTTCGGAGGCGTATTCCGGCGGCAGCGCGTCGGGAATGGTGGCCAAAAGCTGCGCCACCTTCATGATCGGGCCCTTCAGCCCGCCGAGCGCCGTGGCAAGTTCAAGCGCGTTCTGCGCGCGGTCGAGCGAAAAGCCGAACAGCCGCGCGCCCGCCATTCGCGCCGCGATGCCGCCGACATTCGTGCCGACGCGCGCATAGCGCGCGGCGCGGGCGGAGAAGCGGTTACGTTCCTGGTCGGTTTCGGACATCTCGGTTTCGGACTTGGGAAGCAGAACATAAGGCTGAACGGCGAAAATGGTAGCGGCGAGGCAAGCGTTATCGCCGGATCCGTCATTCCGGGACGCAGCTGCGGACCCGGAATCCGGAGGCAAACGCCATGCCTGTATCTGAATTCCGGGTTCGCGGGCATTCGCCCGCGCCCCGGAATGACAAGTGCCGGGTCTAACATTCGCCACGCCCGCGCGGCCTAAAACGGCTTTCGAACAAGGAGTCGCTCATGCGCCACTTTCTTGCCGTGCTTTCCTTAGGACTCACGCTCGCCGGCGCTTATTCCGCTCTCGCCCAGCCCGCTCCGCCGCCGCATGAGCGCGCGACGATCACCGTGCAGGGCGACGGAAAAAGCGAGACCAGGCCCGATTACGTCGCGATCTCCGCCGACGTCGCGACAAGCGCATCGAGCCTGAACGCCGCCCAGAAAGCCCATGGCGAGCGCGCGTCGAAAGCGGCCGCCGCGCTGAAAGGCATCGACGGCCTCGCCGTCGAAAGCTCGACGTTCCGTCTCGACCGGATCACGCCTCCCGCGGCCGCCGGAGAGAAACCGGCGCCGGAATTCCGCGCGGTCACGACCTATTTCCTGAAGACGCGCCGGATCGAGGCGATCGGCGACATTGTCGCGAAGATCGCCTCGACGGGGCTCATCGAGATTCACAATCTGCGTTTCGCCCTCGACGACAACTCGAAGGCGCTGGATGAGGCGCGAAAGGAGGCCGTGCGCGACGCGCGCCGCCGCGCCGAGCTCTATGCGGAAGCGGCGGGCGTGAAGCTCGGCGAAGTGCTGGAGATTTCCGATACCGAGCGCCGCTTTCCGCTGCCGATGAAGCAGGCGGGCTTCGCGCGTGATATGGGAGTGACGCCGCCGGAGACGCTCGACGTAAATGCGTCGGTCACGATGACGTGGCGGATCGAGCCGAAACCCTAAACTGTCATGCCCGGCCTTGTGCCGGGCATAACGAATTGGGAAAGGAGCGGCGTTACTGCGCCGTCCAGCCGCCGTCCATGGTGAGCGCCGCGCCGCGAACCTGCGCGGCGGCCTCCGAGCAGAGAAACACGGCGAGCGCGCCGAGCTGCGCGGGAGTCACGAATTCGAGGGACGGCGTCTTTTCGCCGAGCAATTCGAGCTTTGCCTGTTCGATCGTTTTTCCTGCTTTCGCCCGCCCATCGACCTGCTGCTGTACGAGCGGCGTCAGCACCCAGCCGGGACAGATCGCGTTGCAGGTCACGCCCGTTCTCGCCGTCTCCAGCGCAACCGCTTTCGTGAAGCCGACGACGCCGTGCTTCGCCGCGACATAGGCCGACTTCTCCGCGCTCGCGACGAGGCCGTGCGTGCTCGCGATGTTGATGATCCGGCCCCAGTCGCGCTTGAGCATGCCCGGCAGCGCCGCGCGGGTCGCGTAGAAGGCCGATGACAGATTGATCGCGATGATCGCTTCCCATTTTTCCGGCGGGAAGTCCTGCACCTTCGCGACATGCTGGATGCCCGCGTTGTTCACCAGAATATCGAGATGCCCCAATTCCTTTTCCGCGCGCCCGACCATCGCGGTGGTCTCGTTCGGCTTGCTCACGTCGGCGGGGATGTAAACCGTCTTCACCTCGAACTCGGATGCGATCCCGCTGCGCAGCTTTTCGATCCCGGCCGGATCGCCAAAGCCGTTCAGCGCGACATCCGCGCCGACGGAGGCGAATGCCCGCGCGATTCCGAGACCGATGCCGGACGTGGAGCCGGTGACGAGCGCGGTTTTTCCTTTCAGCATGGGCTTTCCCCGCAATGACGCCGCAAAGCTCTAATCTGGCATAGCCGGGCGAAAGGCGCGAAGCGCAGTCTTCGGCCTAAAGCCCGGCCATCCAAATCTGTTCTGAATTTTAATCGGGAAGTTTGGCCTCGTCAGAATCCGGGACGGCGGAGGCACGCCCATATTTTAGCCTGTGGAAGCGCAAGGCGCGAAACTGCACGATGGACTGATTGACCAGCTTCACATAGTTCGTCTCGCCCGCGCGCATTTCGGTCACGATGCAGAGCGCAAGCAGTTCCCGGGCTTCGTCGTCCGGCTCCTTATCGTTGAAACTGACAATGCTCCAGGCGTGACTAAGCACGCTTTCGAGCAGGCTTATTTGCTCGGGATCGAAAGCATCGTTGAATGGCTTGGATTGGCCCATCGCAATTCCATTGCTGAAAGCAGTCCAGTTTACCGCAACCCGGGAATTTCATCGGTCGTTTCTTGACCTAGCGCCGCTCAACAAGCGTTTTATTTCTTGGGTGATTGATAGCCCCAACCTATTGATTACAAAGCATAAGCCCGGCCGTGACGAGGTGTTTCACGCCCGCGCGTCCAGCTTCTCGATCTCCGTGATCATGCTGTCGATCAGGTCGAGCCCGGTCTGCCAGAATTTAGGATCGCGCGCATCCAGGCCGAACGGTTTGAGCAGCTCCGAATGATGCTTGGTGCCGCCGGCGGCGAGCATCGCGAGATAGCGCTCGGCGAAACCGGCGTTCGATTTCTCGTAGACGGCGTAAAGCGAGTTCACGAGGCAATCGCCGAAGGCGTAGGCGTAGACATAGAACGGCGCGTGGATGAAATGGCCGATATAGGTCCAGTAGACGTCGTAGCCCTCGCCCAGGCGAATGGCGGGCCCGAGGCTCTCGCCCTGCACCTCCAGCCAGATCTTTCCGATCTCTTCGCTCGTCAATTCCCCGTTCTTGCGCTCGGTGTGAACGCGGCGCTCGAAGGTATAGAACGCGATCTGGCGGATCACCGTGTTCAGCATGTCCTCGACCTTCTGCGCGAGCATCGCCTTCTTCTCGCGCGGGTCGGTGATCTTCGCGAGCAGCGAGCGGAAGGTCAGCATCTCGCCGAACACGCTCGCGGTTTCCGCGAGCGTCAAAGGCGTCGGCGCCATCAGCGCGCCGTTCGGCGCCGCCAGCACCTGATGCACGCCATGCCCGAGCTCGTGCGCGAGCGTCATCACGTCGCGCGGCTTGCCGAGATAATTCACCAAGACATACGGATGCGCCGAAGGCACGGTCGGATGCGAAAACGCGCCCGGCGCCTTGCCTGGCCGCGCCGGCGCGTCGATCCAGCGGTCGTCGAAGAAGCGCTTCGCGACCGACGCCATTTTCGGGGAGAATGCGCCATAGGCCGAGAGCACCGTGTCGCGCGCTTCGGCCCAGCCGATCGCGCGCGTCTCGACTTTCGGCAGCGGCGCGTTCCGGTCCCAGTATTCGAGCTTGTCCTTGCCGAACCACTTCGCCTTCAGCGCGTAGTAACGGTGCGAGAGCCGCGGGAACGACGCGCGCACGGCGGAGACCAGCGCCTCGACGAGCTCGCGCTCGACGCGGTTCGACAGATGCCGGTCGTCGGCGATATCCTTGAAGCCGCGCCAGCGGTCGGAGATTTCCTTGTCCTTCGCGAGCACGTTGGTGATGAGCGTGAAGGTGCGAAGCTCGCCGCGCAGCGTCCCGGAAATCGCGTCCGCCGCCCGATGCCGCTTTTCCTCGCTCGGATCCATCAGGAGATTGAGCGCAGGCTCGAGCGGCAATTCCTCGCCGTCGACCTTGAAGCGCATGGCGGCGACCGTTTCGTCGAACAGGCGATTCCACGCGCCGCGTCCGGTCACCGATTTTTCGTGGAAGAGCTGCTCCAGCCTGTCCTCGAGCTGATACGGCCGCTCCTTGCGCACGTCCTCGACCCACGGCCGGTAGTGGCCGAAGGCGGGATGGGCTAGCGCCTTCTCGATCAGCGCGTCCTCGATCCGGTTCAGCTCGAGCGTAAAGAACAGAAGATGCGAGGACGCGGTCGTGATCCGCTCCTGCACGTCGCCGAAAAACTTCGCCCGCTTCGGATCGGTCGTGTCGCCGGTGTAGACGAGGCCCGCGAAGGAAATCAGCCGGCCCAGGAGATCCTCGATCGCCTCGAAGCGCTTGACTGCGATCGCAAGCTTCTCGCCCGCGTCAGACGCCGCGGCGATCTCGGCAAGCTTCCCCTTGTAGGTTTCCTCGAAGGCGATGCACTCGGCGT
>JAJPHK010000156.1 GCA_021325315.1 Alphaproteobacteria bacterium | reverse complement strand
TGGCAAGTTGCCGCAGCGGAACTCTCCCTCTAAAAGAGAGAGCTAGTTCATGAACTTCGCGCCATCTCGCAGCGCACATCGTCATCCACAGATCGGCTTCGCCGAGCTTGCTATGGCAGACACCGCCATTCCGTTTCGAGAGTGAAAATGCCCCCCGTCGTTCGTTTTGCGCCGTCGCCCACAGGTCTTCTGCACATCGGCAACGCCCGCACGGCGCTTTTGAACGCGCTCTACGCGCGCCGCGAAAAGGGAACATTCATCCTCCGCCTCGACGATACCGACCGCGCCCGTTCCGAGGAAAAATACGCCGACACGATCCGCGAGGATCTCGCCTGGCTCGGCATCCCGCCGGATCGCGAAGAACGGCAATCGGCCCGCACAGCGCTTTATGAAGCGACGCTCGAAAAGCTTCTCAAAGCCGGCCGCGTCTATGCATGCTACGAGACGGAGGAAGAGCTCGAATTTCGCCGCCGCCGCCAGCTCGCCGTGCACAAGCCGCCGGTTTATGACCGCGCTGCGCTCAAGCTCACCGATGCCGACCGCGCAAAGCTCGAAGGCGAGGGACGTAAGCCCTATTATCGATTTAAGCTGGAGCAGAAGAAGGTCGCCTGGAGCGATCTTGTGCGCGGCGCCTGCGAGATCGACACGGCGGCGCTGTCCGATCCGGTGATCCGGCGGGCCGACGGCCACTGGCTCTATACGCTCACTTCCGTGGTCGACGACGCCGACATGCATGTGACTCACGTCATCCGCGGCGAGGATCATCTCACCAATACGGCCGCGCAGATCGAGATGTTCGAGGCGCTGGGCGCGAAGCCGCCGGCTTTCGTTCACCACAATCTGCTCACCTTGCCGAGCGGCGAGGGCATGTCGAAACGGCTCGGCCATCTTTCGCTGCGCTCGCTGCGCGAAGAAGGACAGGAGCCGCTCGCCGTCGCGTCCGCCGCGGTGCTGGTCGGGAGCGCCGACGCGATCGAGCCGGTTTCCGGTCTTGATGCGCTCGCGTCGAAAATCGATTTCTCGAAAATTTCGCACGGCGCGGCAAAGTTCGATCCGAAGGATCTCGATGCGCTTACCGCCCGCACCTTGCACGGGATGCCGTATGAAATCGCGAAGCCGCGTCTTGCTGCGCTCGGCGTCGCCGCCGACGCTTCGTTCTGGGAAGCTGTGCGCGGCAATCTTTCCCGTTTCCGGGAAGCCGAAGACTGGTGGCGTATCGTGTTTGGGGCGATCGAGCCACCGCTCGCGGAAAGCGAACGTGAATTCGCGCGCAAAGCCGCCGAACATCTTCCGCCCGCGCCATGGAGCGCAACAAGCTGGGACAAGAAGAACTGGGACTCCTGGATCGAAGCGCTGAAAGGGGCGACCGGCCGCAAGGGACGGGAGCTATTTCATCCACTCCGGATCGCGCTTACGGGCCGCGAGAACGGTCCGGAATTGCGGGCGTTATTGCCGCTGATCGGCCGCGAGCGCGCCGTCAAACGGCTGAAAGGCGAGAAGGTCTGACACATCCCCGTCATGGCCGGGCGAAAGGCGCCAACGGGTCCGCGCGAAGCGCGGCCCGATGACAGGCTCCGCGCCGTCTTCGCGCCTGAAGTCCCGGCCATCCACAAGGCCGGGCATGACAATGGTGATGCTCGAATTCTTAGGTGCGTCAACGCACCGGATAGAATTCCGGCCCCACGATCCGGACCTTGCGCTTGCCGGGCTGCTGCTCGGCGTTTTTCTGATCGTTCGCGCCGGACGAATTCTGCGCATTTGCGTTGCCCGCATTCGCGCCGCTTTGCTGCTGCTTCGGCTTGGCGAGCTGCTTCGCGCGTTCTTCGGTCACGACGATGTCGCCTTGCTGCACGGTCTGGTCCTTGCCGACGCCGAGCGCCTCGGCCCAGCTTTGTCCCGGCGCGCGGCAAGAGCAGCTTGCGTTGTATTCGCTGCGATATTTGAAGGCGGCGGGAAGCTGCGTATAGGATTCGCCGTTGAGCGAAACCGCCTGATCCACTTCTTCGCCCGGATTGCGGTGCGTGTAGAGATGAACCTCGGTTGCGGGGCAAAGCCGCTGGCAGGTTCGCTCGTCCTCGCCGAAGCGCGCGGGCACCGTCGCGTAGCTGATCGGGAAATAATAGCCGTCGCAGCTCCGCACACAGAGCGTGCGGTAGGTGGAGGAAGCCGGCACGTTCGGTACTTGCAGCGGCGCCGCGTTGATGTCGCTTTCCTCCTGCCAGCCGCCGAACAGTTTTTCCAGGAAACCGCGCTGGCGCGCCTGCTGCTGCGGTGCGGTGCTGCGATATTGCGGGCCGCAATTGTTTTGCTCGAGCGAGGCGAGCAATTGCCGCCGCTGCAGATCGCGGTTGATGTCGTAGCCGCCGCCGCGCGAGCGGTTCAATTCACCCGTCATGCGGTCGAGATTGTCGCGCATGCGGCTGATCTGGCTGTTGATCTGGTCGCATTGCGGCGGCTTCGGCCGGCTGAAAATGAAAAAGCCGCCGGAATCGCACCCTAACCTGCGGCCCTGCATGATCATCTGGTCGAGCTCGAACCGCTGGCGTCCGATTGCTTCCTCGTAGCGCTTCGCGTTGTCGGATCCGCCGCCGGTATTGGCGTCAAGCTGCGCGAGCGAGGCTTCTAATCGCAAGCAGACGGAGTTTCCCGAGTCGCTTTGCGGTCCGCCGGTAACAGGCGGTGGCGAATAAACGCCGGGCGGCGGCCCGCCGGGAATGTTGCCGGGCGGCAGCGGCTGCGCGGAGACGGCACTCGCGGACGCCAGAAGCGATACCGCCAGAAAACCAGCAAAACGGACGGGAATCATCGATAAAACCCGGCTCCAAAACGGGGTAAGGCGAGAAAGCACAGGGAACTTGACCGAAGTATGAAGCCAGAGTCGAGCGCCTAACCGCGTTCGCGAGGCCCCGCGGGGCTCTTATCCCCGGGCGTGGTGGGCGATAAGGGTCCCGGGACTTGAAACAACTCGGAATCCGGGGCTCCGCACTTGTGTCATATTTGTCACGCGCCGGAGAATCTGCGTGCAGATATCCCCGTTTGCATAGCGAATAGGCAGGTTGCACAAATCATTTCATTGCTGGGGAACCGCGGTTGCCCGACCTTCGCGGCGAGATCCGAAGCTTTCCAAACCTTCCCGACCGGGGCTTCGAAGACACGCATTGGGGGTCAATTATGCGCAATCTCGGTTTCAAATCTCTCCTCGGAGCCGGCGTTCTCGCGCTTGCGCTTTCGTGTCAGGCGCTGGCGGCGGACTTGCCGGTGAAGGCGGCGCCCGCGCCCGCCACGCCGGACTTCGATATCGCCTTCGGTGGCGGCGTCATGAGCGATTACATCTTCCGCGGCATCACGCAGTCGAACCACGGGCCGTCGGCCACGGCCTATTTCGAGCCGCGCTACAAGGAATTCTATATCGGTATCGCGGGTTCGAGCATCGATTGGCCGTCCGATGCGTCGCACGGCTTGAACAGTCCTAGCGCTGAGGTGGATTTGTACGGCGGTTGGCGGCCGACCGTCGGCAAGTGGTCGTTTGACTTCGGCTATATTTACTATCTCTATCCCAATACGATTTCGCCTGCTAACGGCGGTTACACCAGCGACTTCGGCGAAGTCTACGCCAAGGCGACTTACGCGGTGACCGATGCGCTCGCGATTGGTGCCGCCGTTTACTACACACCGAATATCCTCAACTACGGTGGCGACGCGACGTATTACGAATTCAACGCCAAGTACACGATTCCGAGCAACTACTTCGCCAAGAACTGGGGTGGCTACATCTCCGGTGCGTGGGGTCACTGGTCTGTTGAAGGCGGCACGTTCCCGAACGTGAACGGCACGACCGCCCTCGCTCCAATCCCCAGCTACAGCACTTGGAACATCGGCGGCGGCATCACATACAAAGTATTCACGCTGGACCTCCGCTACAGCGATACCGATCTCAACAAGTCGGCTCAGCCCTTCCCAACCACGAGCTCGGGTTCCTGCCAGGCTTTCTGGAACGGCGGTCCGGGCACTTCCGGTTGGTGTCGCGGCGCTTTCTCCGCGAAACTTACCTTCGACGTCCTCGCTTCGGCTCTGAAGTAAGAAGCACGAACGCTCTCAAAGCAAAGGCGGCTGCTTCGGCAGCCGCTTTTTTCATTTTGCCGGCCCAAAATTCATCGGCTGCAGGTGACGGCGACGATATTCGCGTTCTTCGCCGCGGAGGAGTTCGGAACGCCGCCGGTAATCTCCTTCGGGTCGACATGGCCGTATTCGATCGCCTTCGCGAATTGCCGTGTGCGGCAGAGAGCCGCCGCCGCGAGCGCCCCACAGGGCTCGCCGGCGGCAAGGCAGCGGTCGATTTCGTAGCCATCCATGTTGTCGACTATAAATATGCGCGTCTCGGCGAAAGCCGAAGTCGCCGCGAAAAGGCTCAGTGCCATCAAAACGGATCGCATCAAGATCGAATCCCCAGTCCGAAAGGGGCGCAGACTGCCCCTATAGGGTTGAGCCATCCTTAACGCGCGGGAAACGAAGCGCCTGTGACAGCGGTCACACCTGCGGCTTCGTAACGCAAGGCCGCGGGAGGGGTTCCGCGAAATCCTTGACGAATGCGGTTTTTTGCCCGCAATGTGTCCCCATGGACACGTGCAACCGTTTCTTCGGCATTTGCCGCGAGATTATTCGCGCTTAAGGAGCGCGGGCGGGGCCGTTTTCTCGAAATTCCTGAGATGACCGTCCAGGCCCGCGGGCAGGGACGTAGATGGAACTCAAGCTTTACAACACGCTCACACGATCGAAGGAGGTCTTCCGGCCGATCGATCAAAAGCGCGTGCGCATGTATGTGTGCGGGCCGACCGTCTACGA
>JAJPHK010000019.1 GCA_021325315.1 Alphaproteobacteria bacterium | reverse complement strand
GCGATCAAGGAGCAGGCTTTCCCGACCGTCGCTTTCGTGTCGAGAAATACCGGCGCGACATGGGCGGCGCAGGCCTTGAATTTCGGATATTCACGCATGGGTTAACCGAGTGAAAAGAGCGGTGACGCAAGACGTCACCGCTCTATCACTTACACAGGTAACTGCGAGAGGTTATGCCGAAGAGGCATGTTCTTGGCGAGCTCCTCTTTCGGAATGCGCTTCTTCACCTCGAGTTTCCCGCCCTCAACTCGGCTGATGTAGCAGTCGATGATGCCGCAATGATCTTCCTTGCGGATGAGTTTGTCGCCTTGCGGGTGGCCGATGGAGTTCTTCATCTCCATGCCTTCAAGCGCCTTGATGACGCCCTCGACGTCCTTGCGTGTCTTGTAGCCCGAAGCCTCGATCGCCTGCTTAATTGCGAAGATGTCTTCCCAAGCCTGCCAGCCATGGCTCTTGTCCATCACGCGCTGGCTGCCTACCTCGCGTGCATGCACGTCGTCGATGCCGACCCGCTTGATGAACTCCCTATGGTATTCGTCGTCCTTGGCCTTCAGCATGCGCGGAAAGTTCTCGAAAAAATATACGCCTTCCGCCGCCCCTTGAATATCGTCGGGCGCAATCGACTCGATGCTCGCCGAGGACGAGAACATCTTCATTTTCTTGTCGAGGCCCATAGTCTTCGCCTGCGTGTAGAACGCGACGGAGAGGGAGCCGATGAAGGCCGGCAGCAGCACCTCGGTCTCGGGCGGAATTTGCGCGAGATAAGGCACGAAGTCCTTGGTGTCGAGCGGAACGGGAATGCTAGCGAGCGTTTTGCCGCCCGCTTTCTCAATGAAATGCTTGGACTCCTGATTAGTACTCTGGCCCCACGCGTAGTCTGCGTAGATGATCGACCAGACCTTGCCGAAATTCTCTACGCACCACGGCATGCTGGCTGCCGCGATGGAGTAGGTGTCCGTGCCTGTGCGGAAAGAGTAACGCGTTCCTTTCGCGCCGGTCGCTTCCGTCGCTTCGCCGGTCGAGAAATAGATCGTCTTCAGCTCCGAAGCGATGGGGATGGCGGAGAGCATAACGCCCGAATGCACGGAGCCCACGACGAATTCCGCATTTGAGCGCTCGATCAGATTACGCAACTTGCGTGCCCCGCTCGCCGGGTTGGATTCGGTATCCTCTGTCGCAAGCTCAACCCTGCGGCCAGCGATGCCGCCGCCCTGGTTGATGATCTCGACCGCGGCTTTCGCGGCCTTGTCGTGCCAGTAGCCCCACGACGAGATGACACCGGTAAGATCACAGTGATGGCCGATAACGATCGGACCGGACGCCTGCGCGTAAAGGTCTCTCATTAATGTCAGATTGGCGGTGCCGGCCGCCACGCCCCCCGCAAGGGCCGTCTTCAGGAAACTGCGACGAGTTTGCTTTTTTGCCATTGTCCTTCCTCCCTGAGAAAAGCGGTTACATGGATAGGCCGAGATAGCGATGGACGATCTCGGGCTGGGTCTTGAGTTCCTGTGCCGCACCGGAATAAACGATGGTGCCTTTTTCCATGAGAAAAATGCGCGGGCACAGCTTGAGCGCGGTTTCCAAATTCTGTTCGACGAGCAGAATTGAGATGCCGGTTTGGTTGATGCGGTGGATTTCGCGGCGAATCTGCGAAACGAGCCGCGGCATGATGCCTTCGGTAGGCTCGTCGAGGATGATGAGCTTCGGACGCATCATCAGGCAGCGCGCGATCGCAAGCATCTGCTGCTCGCCGCCGGAGAGCGTGCTGCCTTGCTGCTTGAGGCGCTCTTTCAGCCGTGGAAAACAAGTGAAGACATATTCTTCGAGCTGAGCGTCGGGTTTGCCGGTAACGCCAATGCAAAGATTTTCCAGAACGGTGAGGCCAGGAAAAATGCCGCGGCCCTGAGGGACATAACCGATTCCCTTGCGGGGTATTTCGTGCGGCTGGCAGGTCGCGAGATCGGTGCCGTTGAACTCGATCGCGCCTGCGCTTTTTGCCACCAGCCCCATGATGGCGCGGAGCGTCGTCGTCTTGCCGACGCCATTCCGCCCGAGAAGGGCGGCGGATTCTCCTTCTTTTACGTCGAGATTGACGCCCTGCAGGATATGCAGCTTGCCGATATGAACATTGACGCCCTTGAGGCTAAGCATGGGCGGCCTCTTCGACGTAATCCTCGTCTTCAGGCCGGCCAAGATAGGCCTCGCGAACGCGTTCGTCGTTCGAGATTTCCTGCGGGGTGCCGCGCGCGAGAATCGCGCCCTGCGTCATCACAATGATGTCGCTCGCGATGCCGAACACAACCTCCATGTCGTGTTCGATAATGATGATATCGATCGAGCGTGCGAGCTCCTTGATTTTTGCAACGGCGCGCTCGGTTTCGGCTGGGCTCATGCCGCAAGTCGGTTCGTCAAGGAGCAGGAGCTTGGGTTCGGAAATCAATGCCATGCCGATTTCGAGAAGCGCAACGTCGCCATAAGAAAGCGTGCCTGCCGTTCGGTCAGCGAGAGCGGTCATGCCGATCTGCTCAAGAGTCTGGTCTACGCGTTCGCGCGTCTGTGTATCGCGCGTCGCGGCGCGGAACGGATGCAGGAAGCCTTGCGAGGCCT
Source organism: Alphaproteobacteria bacterium (assembly GCA_021325315.1). GTDB lineage: Bacteria > Pseudomonadota > Alphaproteobacteria > Rhizobiales > Xanthobacteraceae > Palsa-892. Next base: position 15,553 of record JAJPHK010000019.1, on the reverse strand, counting down.
GCCGCGTGACCCAGAGGTTCTCCGCGACCGTCATTTGCGGAAACACGCTTTTGATCTGAAGTGTTCGTTTAATGCCGAGGCGACTGATTTCGTGCGGTTTGAGACCAGTAATCTCCCGGCCGCCAAAAAATACTTTTCCGCTGGTAAGGGGCAGAATGCCGGAGACGAGATTGAAGAATGTTGTTTTACCTGCACCGTTTGGCCCAATGATCGCGTGCAGGCGCCCGCTTTCGAGGCTGAGCGTAAAATTATCGACCGCGATTAGACCGCCGAACTTCTTGGTGAGGTTTTCGGTTCGAAGGATCGCGCTCATGGCTGGCTCCGCAGCCTTGCCTTCGCGTTCAGCTCGGATGAAGTTTTCTGCTCGCCGATGCGCGAAAGCCCCTCTCGCCAGAGTCCGACCAATCCTTTTGGCGCGAGCATGACGACAAGGATCGCCATTACACCGACGATCAGCGAATGATGCTCCCAATGCGTCGAGACAAGTTCGCGAATGAAAATGAACAGGGTCGTGCCGACGACCGGTCCGAACAGCGTGCCCGCGCCGCCGACGATCGCCCACACCACGCCGTCTCCCGATACGTGGTAGAACATGTAGGTCGCGGAAGCGTAGCGCCCGAAGAACGCGAACAGCGCGCCCGAGACACCGGCAAGGAATCCCGCCATCACGAAGGCGATGAGGCGCAACACATATACGTTCAGGCCAATGAGCGAGGCGCGCAGGTCGTTTTCGCGGATCGCTAGGAAGGCCCGCCCCAGCGGTGAACGCGTGACCAGATACATCAGGTAAAAACAGATCGCGAAAATAGCGAGAATGAAAAAATATTGGAACGTTTGATCGGTGAGGCTGTAGCGCGTCGCGCCGAACGAAAAGACCGGCGGCAGCGAGAAATTGATTCCGTCATCACCGCCGGTCAGCGGCTTCAAGCGTACCGCGAGGAAGTAGAAGATGAGTGAGAAAACGATCGTGATAATCGCAAAATAGTGCCAGGTGAGGCGTACCGCGAAAATACCAGTGATCAGCGCCATGGCCATCGCTGCACTGACGCCGAACGCAAAAGCCGACCAGAACGAGAGGTGAAGCTGGTCGATGCCAATACCGACACCGTACATGCCAAAACCGAAGAAGAGCGCCTGGCCGAAGGAGAGCAGACCGACATAACCGAAGAGCAGGTTTACGCTCGCTGCGAAAATCGACCAGATCAGAATTTCCGCAATGACGCTGACCCAGAACTTGTTTGCGATCACAGGCACGACCCACGGCACGGAGACGAGAAACGCCGCAAAGGCGACCAGCAGGAAGCGTTCGACGAAGGTGCGGATCATTTCGCCAATCCCCTGAACAGGCCCTGCGGCCGGAGCATCAGGACGGCGCTCATCAGGACGAGGGATGAGATGCGCGCGACCGTCGGATCGGCGAAACTCTGGATTACGCCTTCGAGAAGCGCGAGCAGGATCGCGGCTGCCGCCGTGCCGGGAAGGTTGCCGAGACCGCCGATGATCACGGCCATGAAGCAGAAGGGCAGAAGATCCACGCCGCCGCGAAAATCGACGGTGGTGATGGGGGCAGCCACCACGCCGCCGAAAGCGGCCAGAGCGAAGCCGATGCCGAAGGTCAGGATGAAGATGCGCTGCGCAGGGATACCCATGGCGATCGCGGTCTCGCGATCGTGGCGGACGGCGCGCATCCAGGTGCCGATCTTCGTGTACTGCAGAAACAGGAAGAACGCGATCAGGGCCGCAACGGAAAGCGCGGCCGCGAGTATCCGGTAGATTTCGTATTCGATGCCAAAGATTGGGATTGTGCCCTGAATTGGTGGCAGGATGCGGCGCGGCGTTGCGCCGAAAATCATGCGCACGAGCTCCTGCAGGATCAGTGAAAGGCCGAAGGTCGCCACGATCGAAAGCGCCGCGGCGTTGCGGATCGGCTGGATGATGCTGCGCTGGATCAGTGCGCCGAGAACGAACCCGATTACGGGTACCAGAATGAAGGCGGGCCAGAACAGCCCGGTTTCCTGCAGGACGTACCAAGTCAGCACGGTACCGACCATGAAGAAGTCGCCGTGTGCGACGTTAATGATGTCGAGGAGGCCGAAGATGATCGAGAGGCCAAGCGCGATCAGGGCGATGATGAGACCCCAGATCAGACCGTTCAGCGCGAGCAGCAGAATCGTGTCCATCATGACGACGAGAGGCCCCCAACAAATCCCCCACGATAGTTTCTGATCATCGTACCGTCCGCGCAACAGAAAAACAGAGGTTTGGCGCGCCTTGAACGCTTGAACGTAAGCATTTTGTAATTTTCAAAACGCCACCACATGGTGCGTTAAAATCCATCCTCGGGATACCGCGAGCTAGCGACAATCGCATTTGCCGCAGTCGAGAGGCGATTTTCATGGTTTGCCGATCAAATTCGGATCACGTGCTGCATAGTCTGCAAGGGCGTGGGCGGGAACCATGTGCCGATCGATGCGCAGAGCTTCGGGCGAAAGGCCGAGTGCAAGACCTACGAGCTGCGGGAGATGCAGGATCGGCATGTCGAGCTTTTCCGACATGTCCTTTTCTATCTCGCGCTGGAAGCCGTCGAGCACCGTGTGGCAGAGGGGGCAGGGAGTTACCATCGCTTTCGCTCCCCCCATTTTGGCGGAGGCGATATGCTGCCCGGTGAGCTTGATCGTTACTTTTTCGTCATGGGCGGCGGTGTGGAATCCGCAGCATTCGGTGCGGCCGCTATAATCGATCGGTTGGCATCCGAGAATTTTTGCAAGGCGCTCGAGTGCGATGTTGTTTCTCGAGTCGACAAAGCCATAGCGGAGCGGCGGCCGCGTGATGTGGCAGCCATAAAACGCTGCGACCGTCATGCCGGAAAGCGGATTGACGATGAGTCCGCGGAGTCGCGCTTCGCCAATATCCTCATACAGCACCCAGAGAAAATGGCTGATCCGAGTGCGCCCGCTGTAGTGTAGTCCTTCGGGCGCGAGGCATTCGTTCACAGCTTTCGCAAGCGAAGGATCATTTACGAAAGCCGCATGCGCATCGAGCACGTTCAAGGTACAGGTATTGCAGACCGTCATCAGCGGCAGCCTTTCGCGCTCGGCGAGCGCAAGGATGCGGATATTCAGCGCATAGAAAGCCGCAGGATCGATTGCGCGTAGTTCGCGCGCGCCGGTGCAAGTCGCGGAGTCGAGCTGGACCAGCTCCAGGCCGAGCCTGCGCGCAACGAGGTGCGTTGCCTCGTTTAATTCAGCGCAGGTACTGCGGGCGGAACAACCGGGATAATAGGCGAATTTCATTCTAATTCCGGTCCCTTGCTCAAAATACGATGTGCAGCGGCATAGGCGGCGGTTTTTACCCTGATGAAAGTTTTGATCGGATCGATCTTTCCGCGCACGAGGAGCCGCAGCGCGCGCGGAATTTTTGCGAGAACGCGGAGCCCCTGCACGCGAAGCAGGAGCGCCGTCGGATCGACCCGCCCGCGCGCCGCCACGACCGCGCGCAGCGCGAGGGAATGTTTTGCAAGGTGAGGTAGAAGCCGCGCCGTTTTCGTTTTAAGCGGCTCAATCACCTGGCTCACGATTGGGATATGCGCAGGGCAGACCTCCTCGCATTTGTAGCAGGAGACGCAGTTGAAAATGCCGGTCTGCGTCAGCGACCGCTTGATCTTCGCAGGATCGTTGCGCGGGTCGAGCGCGGTCTGGCCGAGCTGCACGAGCGGTGCTGGGCCAGCGAAATCAGTGACAGCGCCGAGCCGGATCACGGGACAAGCGGAGTAGCAGCACATACAGCCGATGCAGTCGAGCGCCTTTGCTGCGTCTTTCATCTCTTTATGGGTGAGCGCTTCGGGAAATTCGGTGTAATTTTTCCGCCGTTCAATCCATGGCTCGAAACTCGCGACCTTTTTCTCGAACGGCGTGCGGTCAACGACGAGATCCCGCAGTACCGGAAGATTGCGCAAGGGTTCGATCTTCATTTCGGGTTCGACTGCCTCCCAGCAGGCGAGCACTTCGCGGCCGTTCATGCGCACGCCGCAAGTGCCGCACATCTTCGATCCGCAAATCCAGCGATAGGCGAGATCCGGGGCTTCGTTCTCCGAAATCCAGTTCAGCGCATCGAGCACACGCATCCGCGGCTCGTAGGGAACATGGAAACGCTGGAAGCTGCCGTTCTGCTCGCTCCGCTTAATCTCCACCGCGATTACCTGGCCGCGTGATAGGCGCGTATTGCGTGCTGCGAGCGTATCGTGGTTCTCGTCTCGGCCGAGGTACCGTGCAAAGCCGTAAGGACTGGGCGTGATGCTCACCACGGCACCTCAAGATTGTCCCTAAGAGCAAAGCCGGGCTGGAAGAAGGGAAGTTCGTACGGCCGCCGTTCGAAGCGAACGCCGTTGCCGCTTTTCTTCAATACGTTCGCGCAGAGCCATTCGTTGTTGTCGGTTAGCGGAAAATCCTGCCGGAAAAACGGGCCACGGCTCTCCTTGCGCTCAAGCGAAGACTGTACGATCAGCTCGCAGGCATCGAGCATGTTCACTGCATCGATCGCATCCAGCCATTCGTAATTGACGGATTTGGTCTTGTTCATGATGCGGACATCCGGCAGCACGTGGTTGCGAATTTCCTCGATGTCGCTAAGCGCCGATCTGAGATCGCTTTCGTTTTTCTCGACGCCTGCCTTTTTCCACATCATCTTGCGGATCTTTTCCTTCAGCTGAACAGGCGAGAGGCCGTTGCCACCGGACTCGCGCAGGAACGAAAGCCGCTTCACCTCCCGATCGATGCTCTGTTGCGGAATGTCTTTCGAGGGTATTCCATCTAGATTGTTTGCGATGCTTTCGGCGACCGAGAAGCCATCATAGGTCGCAAGCGCAATCAATCCGTTGCTGTGTCCGCCGACTCCGCCCGCCACATACAATCCCGGAACGGAAGAACGCATGGTCGCGATGTCGACATCGATTCCGCCCTGGCGGTAGTGCGACGTGACGGCTGTCTCCAGCATGTCGCCCGGAAAATTCAGGCCGAGCTGATGAAACGGCTTCGCATAGGTCGTATAGGTCTCGACCTCCTTTGGATCGCAATGATCGAAGCCAGCGTAATATCCGCCTTCGTAACTCGCTTTGCCGGCATGCACCTGTTTTGCGAGGGCCTTCAGCTGAACGGTGTAGGGGCCGAAGGCGAGGGGATCGTCCCGCTGCTGATTGAAGAACTCTTCGCCTTGCGCGTTCACCATACGCGCCGACTTTTCCGAGCCGAGCATCGGGTTTGGATAGATCTGGATGCGTTGCCATGAAGGAGGATAGGCGGCGTCATTCGTGTGCCACCACTGCATCTCCATATTCACAAGCGTCGCGCCCGCGCGCCAGGCAAGCGCGATTCCATCGGCGGACATTTCGCGTGTGCCGGTCGAGCGTACATGTAGGCGGTCGGAATACCCGGTCGCCATGATGACTGCTTTCGCAAGCACTACGACATATTCGCCGTTCAGAATGTCGAGGCAGAACACGCCGCCCACTCTTCCGTCTTCGTCACAGAGAAGAGCGGTCGCGGTTGTTTCCTCCAGTCTCTCAATGCCCGCTCTTAAGATCTGCTTCCGGCGCAGGTCCATGAATGGAACGCCGGAGTTTCCTTGCACATTGGCGGCGATGCTGCGGATTTTGCCGGGACTCGTGACGATATTGCCTTCGTCGTCGCGGCGGAAATAAAGGCCGGCTTCCTCCAGTTCGCGATAGTAGTTTTTTTCGATCCATTCGCCGCAGCGGCGCGCCCACTGTTGATCGATTAAAAACTGGTTATGATATTTAATCAGGAATTCAGCGGTATTTTTCGCCTGTTCTTCCGTATTGCCGAGCAAGCGGCCCGAAAGTACCAGATTCCCCGCAAACAGCGACGCGCCGCTTTTGCCGACGAGTCCTTTGCAGATGATGAGCGGCTTAATTCCTTTATTATGAAGACAAAGCGCCGCATAGCACCCGGCCGCGCCGCCGCCGATCACCGCTACATCGGTTGTAATTTTGCGCATTGCGGACTCGAAAGCCCCTATCAGGTGCCAGCGTAAACATAGAGTGCGGTGCATTCTCATTCCGTTTGTTTGCACCATGCAGTGCGTCTTTGTTGGGGTCTTTGCCTCCCGTTTCAGGCGTGGGATACAATCGGCTCATATGGGTAAGGATCCGGCAAAATGGGATGACTTGCGGGTGTTTCTGGAGGTCGCCCGTCAGGGCAGCGTTCATGCTGCGGCGAAGCGATTGAAGCTCGATCACTCAACTGTTTGCCGCCGCATCGATAAACTGGAATCGATACTTTCGGTTAAGCTCCTGGATCGTACGCGAAAAGGCATTGTCGTCCGCGAAGAAGCGCAAAATCTTCTGAAACATATCGAGCAGATGGACGTACATGCGACCTCACTCGAGGATGCTGTCACGCGTGAAACGAGCGATGTCGAGCAGATCGTCCGCGTCGCGACGATGGAAGGCATTGCGAGCCGCTATCTTGCACGGCGCTTGCATGTCTTCTCGCAATTCGCCCCTAACGTGAAGTTGGAACTCGTGAGCATCGCTCAAGCGGTAGATTTGTCGCGAAAGGAGGCTGATATTTTTCTAAGCTTTTTCAATCCAAATGCGCCAGGACTAAGAAGCACCCTTTACAGCACATTCAATCTCTACCTCTATGCATCACCAGAATATATCCGCCATCATGGTCTTCCGCGCAGCCGCGACGATCTCAACAATCACGTCTTCGTTGGGTACATTGAGGATCTTTTGGCGATTAATGCCGTCAAATGGCTAGACGACATCATCGCGGCACCGAAGATGAGTTTTCATAGCAATAGCATCATCGCGCAATGCAGTGCTGCAGCTTGCGGACTTGGCATTGCGCTGTTGCCAACTTTTGTCGGAGCAGGTGTAGAGGGATTACAGCGCATCCTGTCCGATCAAATTTTCACAAGCCGCGAAATATGGGTTTCAGTGCGCACGGAGCAAAGTCATCTGACGCGCATTAAAGGCGTGATTCAGTTCCTGAAACATATTTTCCACCACGACCAAGAGTTTTTGCTGGGCCGAGCCGATAAATTGTCCGAATTCTAGCTTCCACCCAAATTGTGGCCAGGTTGCATATCTGCGCGAGTAAGCGGCTCACAAATTGGGGGCGAAATAAAAATCCCTGTTCACTTAAAAAATTTTCCCTGTTCGATCAATCGTTTCAAATTGATATTAGCGCGCAAAACTTGGGTTCTCCGTTGCTAGCCATAGCAATAATCGAAAATTACGCGGAAATTCCCTGAAAATTTCCCTGATAGCAGGGAATAGCCTAGAGACCCATTAGATTGCACTGGACACCCAACCACGCAGTGCAGTCTCTGGCGGAGACTCCCGAATTGATGCGAAAAGCCCGCGACATGGGCGCTATTGGTGACGCTCACAGTCTCTGGAACGATACGTTGTGCATGTGAGGCAAATTCGGCCCGAAGTCTCTAAGGTATCGATACGAGACTCTGTTTAGATTTGGGCTTCGCCTACGCAGTCCTTCAGCATCTTGTCATTCAACTGTAACAATCGTCTCGCATGATTGCCTCGGGGTCATCCCGATGGCGAAAATGGAATTTAGCGACGGCGAAACGGCCGGCGGGACGAGTGCTGTCAGTTCTCCTCTCGATGCAGGAGAGGAGTTCCCGGGCACGAGCGTTGCCTCGGACGCGTCCCGTTTCATCAATCGCGAGCTTTCCTGGCTGCAGTTCAACAGGCGCGTGCTCGAAGAAGCCGCCAACCGGCGGCATCCGCTTTTGGAGCGGCTACGGTTCCTTTCGATCTGCGCGGGAAATTTCGACGAATTCTTCATGGTGCGCGTCTCGGGCCTCGTCGCGCAATCGAAGGCGAATAGCGCCGAGGTGAGCTCCGACGGCTTGAGCGCGAAGAAGCAGCTTGAAGCCGTGCGCACCGAAGCAGCGGAGCTATCCGCGGAACTGCAGACGCGCTGGCAGGAGTTGCGGCGCGAGCTTGCGAGCGAAAAAATCGAAATCGTAGGCGCCGAGGAATTGTCGGCCGACGAACAACTTTGGCTCGCGGATTATTTTATCCGGCACGTTTTCCCGGTAATCACGCCGTTCTCGATCGATCCCGCGCATCCGTTTCCGTTCATTCCGAACAAGAGTTTTTCGCTGGCGCTTGAGCTCGCGCGCAAGAGCGACGGCAAGAGTATGAATGCGCTGATCCGTGTTCCCGCGCAGATCGAGCGGCTCATTCACCTGCCGCGCACGAACGGAACGATGCGTTTTTTGCTGCTGGAGACCCTGATCGGTCTCTACATCGACCAGCTTTTCCCGGGTTACGAAATCGTGGCGAAAGGCGTGTTCCGGGTGATCCGCGACGGCGATCTTCTCGTCGAGGAAGAGGCGAGCGATCTGGTGCAGCTTTTCGAGACGGCGCTCAAGCGCCGCCGCCGCGGTTCGGTGATCCGCTTGGAGCTGGAAGCGGAAATGTCGGAAACCTTGCAGAATTTCGTCGCGCGGGCGCTTGGCGTTCCGCCGCGCGACGTTTCGCGGGTCGACGGGACGCTCGCGCTCGGCGATCTCTCGCAGCTCGTGGAGATCGACCGGCCCGATCTCCGCTTCAGGCCTTTCGAGTCGCGTTTCCCAGAACGCGTGCGCGAGCAGAACGGCGACTGTTTCGCCGCCATCCGCCAGAAGGAGATGGTGATCCACCATCCCTACGAATCATTCGACGTCGTCGTGCAATTCCTCTCGCAGGCGGCGCGCGATCCGGATGTCATCTCGATCAAGCAGACGCTCTATCGCACCTCGTCGGAAAGCCCGATCGTGCAGGCGCTGACCGAGGCCGCCGAGGCCGGCAAGTCGGTGACGGCGCTTGTTGAACTCAAGGCGCGCTTCGACGAGGAGGCGAATATCCGCTGGGCGCGCAATTTGGAGCGTGCGGGTGTTCAGGTCGTATTCGGCTTTCTGGAATTAAAAACGCACGGAAAGCTTTCGCTCGTCGTGCGGCGTGAGGGAACTACCTTCGTGAACTATGTGCATGTCGGCACCGGCAACTATCACCCGATCACGGCACGCATTTACACTGATCTCTCGTTCTTCACGTCCGATCCCGAGACCGCCTACGATGTTGCGCGCATCTTCAATTTCATCACCGGTTACGGCGAGCCGATCAAGCTCGACCGGCTCGTGATTTCGCCCGGCGGCATTCGCCAGCGGTTGCTCTCGCATATCCAGCAGGAAACCGAAAACGCAAAGGCCGGGCGGCCTGCCGCGATCTGGGCGAAGATGAACTCGCTGGTCGATCCGCAGATCATTGATGCGCTTTATGACGCAAGCCGCGCCGGCGTGGAAATCGATCTTGTCGTTCGCGGCATTTGCTGCCTGCGCCCGGGCGTGCCGGGCTTGTCCGACAAAATCCGGGTTAAGTCGATCGTCGGCCGGTTTCTCGAGCACAGCCGCATCTATTGCTTCGGCAACGGACACAGCCTGCCGCACGACGACGCGGCTGTTTATATCTCTTCCGCCGATCTTATGCCGCGCAATCTTGACCGCCGGGTGGAAGTGCTTTGCCCCATTACGAATATGACAGTTCATCGTCAGGTCCTTGACCAGATCATGGTGGCCAACCTCAAGGACAACGAGCAGAGCTTCCGCCTATTGCCTGACGCAAGCTGGGAGCGCATCGTGCGCAAAGAGGGTGAAGATTCGTTCAACGCCCATAACTATTTTATGACTAACCCCAGTCTGTCCGGCCGTGGAAAATCTCTCCAAGCTTCTTCCCCGCAAAGCCTTGTCCGCCGCCGCGAGCGCGCCTAAGCCGCGCAGCCGTATGACCGAGCTCGTCTCGTCCATCGAAGCGAAGCCCGTCGCGGTGATCGACATCGGCTCGAACACGGTGCGGCTCGTGATTTACGACCGGCTGAGCCGTAACCCGCTGCCGGTCTTCAACGAGAAAGTAGCCTGCGGGCTTGGCCGCGAGATCGCGAGCACGACGCGGCTCGCGGACGACGCGGTTGCGGACGCGCTCGCCACGATGAAGCGTTTTCGCTCCATCTGCACAGGATGGGGAATAACCGATGCCGACGTGATTGCGACCGCGGCGGTGCGCGAAGCGGAGAACGGTGCGAGCTTTATCCGGCGTGTCGAAACGATCTGGCAGGGCAGCGTGCGGATCTTGTCGGGCGACGAGGAAGCGCGGCTCGCGGCCGAAGGGGTGATTTGCGGATTTCGCGAGCCGGACGGCATCGTCGGCGATCTCGGCGGCGGCTCCCTCGAACTCGTAGACGTCTTCGGTGCGCGTTCGAAGGACGGGGTGACGCTGCCGCTCGGCGGGCTAACCCTCGCCGATGCTGCGCGCGGCTCGGTCGACAAGGCAAAGTCGATCGTGCGGGAGACGCTCGAAGACAATCCCACGCTTCTCGGCCTGAAGGGCCGGACGTTTTTCGCGGCTGGCGGCACCTGGCGGGCGCTCGCGACCTTGCACATGCACCAGACGAATTATCCGCTGAAGATTTTGCACGCTTATAGTGCCCCCGCTGCGGCAATGGCGGACTTCGCGGATAACGTGCAGCGCGCGGACCCCGATTCATTCCCGGATGTCGTGGCATCGGGAAGAAAGCCGCATCTTCCGTTTGGTGCGCTCGTGCTGCGCGAGATCATCAAGATCGGAAAGCCGAGCGAAGTGGTGATCTCCGAACTTGGCATTCGCGAAGGCTTGCTCTACGAAAAACTGCCCGCCGCCGAAAAAACGCATGATCCCTTGTTCAGCATGGCGGAGTCGCTGAACGCCGCAAATTCGCGCTCGCCTGCCTATGCGGCGGAGCTAATCGAATGGATGGACCGTTTCGCGGCTTCTTCCGGCCTCGACGAAACCGAAGACGAGCGACGGCTGCGTCGTGTCGCCTGCCTGGTTTCCGATATTGGCTGGCGCGCGCACCCCGATCACGGCGGCGAACAGGCGGCATTCCTGATCGCGAATTCCGGCTTCATCGGCGTCAATCACGCCGAGCGCGCCTTCCTCGCGCTTTCGGTGTTTTACCGTTATGCCGGATTGAAGGACGAGCCGCCGCTCGATCTCGAAAAGCTCCTTTCCAAGCGGCAGCTGGAGCGCACGAGAACGCTGGGGGTCGCCATGCGCGTCGCCTATCTGATTTCCGCGTCCGCTCCCGGCGTGCTGCCGCGCAGCCCTGTCAAGGTCGAGGGCGGCGATCTCGTGCTGCGGCTGCCGCGCGAGCTTGCGGCGCTTGCAAGCCCGCGGCTGAAGACGCGGCTGAAACAGCTCGGCAAGCAGGTCGGCTACAAGCACGATGTGATTATTTCCGGCGCGTAAGCGGTTTAGACGAGCTCAAAGTCGAGCTGGTTCGAGGCCGCACGCGGTTTTTCGGCGGGCTGTGCGGCATGTTTGGTTGATTCAGACCCCAGCCAGAAAGGCTTCGCGTCCAGAAAATCCTTGTAGGCGCGCTCAGCCGTTTTCACGATCGTCTCGATTTTCGCCCGCTGGTGACCGATGATCAGGCCGGCGGCGAAAGCGCGATGCTGCAATTTCTGCGCATCGGCGCGCGAGGGTTTTTTGTCGGTGATGATTTCCGCCTTCAGCCCGGCGCGGACGGCGATATCGTTCACGTCGCCGAGCGCGGTCTGCAGGCTTTTCAGACTGGAAAGAAAGGCGCGCTTGCTTTTCTTTTTGCCGAGGAAAAGGCTGAGAAAGAACTCTGAAGTGTAGCGCAGCTTTTTCACGTGCAGCCGCAGGCTGTGCCGCTCGTCGGGCGTGAGCCCCGCGATCCCATCGCCCTTTTTCTTCACCTTCTTGCGGCGCCGCGTCAGTTCTTCCTCGGCGAAGAGCTCGATCGGCCGCGCGCGGGCGGAGACGGCGGCTTCGCTCTGGTTCAGACCCCAGAGACCGGTTTCGATCCAGGCGGCGGTTTCCAGCGCGAGCGAGCGGAAACGCACGGAATTCGCGGCTTGCGAAATCTTGTCATAGAGCTTGGTGCGTTGTGCGCTGTAAGTCCGTTGCAGGCTGATAAGCCCGGGCTCGTCCCGATATTCTTCCCGCAAGGGAAGCATCACTTCGGACAGAAATACGTCGAGGTCGCGCGCGGGACCGAGCAATTCGGCGAACCAGCGGATTTCGGCCTTGATCGTCGGCGTCTGCGTGTCGGTGCAGAGAGGCGCAAACAATGAGAGCGCAGTGCGTAGCCGGCGGAGCCCGATCCGGGCCTGGTGGAGCGCTTCGGCATTGCCCGCGCTCATGGCGGGCTCGTTTGCGACGATCTGATGGAGGCATTCGTGGGCTATGATACGGAAAGCTGCGGCAGAGGACATGCCTCGTTCAAGTTTGACCGTTTTCCGCTTCGCTTCGTTGTTTTTTGGATCGCCCTCAAGAAGTGCATAACCGCGGCAGGCTTCCGTCTTTGCGGCAAGACGGAGGGGGATGCTTTCGTCGACGCCGAGTATGAATGAAAAGAAATCGGCAGGGTTGCCGTCGCCGAACCAGAATTGCACTTCGCTGAAGCCCGCGGATCGATTGTCCGCCTTCACGAGACCGTCGGCGATAATCGCCGTGATATCCGAATTTCCGTGCGTAAGCGCGTATTTTTTATGTTCGGCTTCGACCGAGAAAATCGGGTGCAACATGCCGCCGATTTGTTCCCGAAGGGAGGAAGGCAGGATATCGGGTGAAATTTCCTCGAGCGATGCCGCATGCGGTCCGAGCGATTGTTGCCACTCAATCGATTCGAAATAGCGATAAGCCGCGCCGTTTGCATCGGCGATCAGTTGCAGGGAGGGCTCCGCCCTGTTCTGCATTCGCAGGGAACAGGCCGCGCCGCGCAGCGAATGATCCTTCGTGTCGTAATAGACGGATTTTCGTGTTTCGAAATAGGGCGGCTCCGCCAGTTGTCCGCTCTCGGTCAAAAGTTTCCGCAGGCGATCGACCTGGTCCCCCGCCAATTCGAATTTGACACGAAGTTTTTCGGAGGGCTGGCTCATCCCTATTCCGAGCAATTCTTCTTCCCGCGCCGTGACGCTTTGAGCGGGCGGTGAGAGCGATTTTCGAATTGTAGAGCCGGAATTGAGCGAGAAATTTCTGTCACAATCAAGCGTGAATAATTTCTGCCAATCGGCCTTTGTCACACAGATGTAACAAAAGAAATTTTCTCTATCAGCTCAAACATTTCTGAGGGGGCGGATGGGTTCCTCTTTCCGACTGGCATACCGCGTAGCGGCACTGGCTTTGCTTACGATGGCGCTGCTGCCACTGCAGATTGTCGCGGTCGCTCTAACCCCGCAGCTCGCGCGCCGGATACCCGTGCTCTATCACCGGCTGGGAACCCGCTTCATGGGCGTCGCCGTTCGCGTGCAGGGCGTGCCTTCGCCGTCGCGGCCGCTTTTGATCGTCGCCAATCATGTTTCGTGGCTCGACATTTCGGTGATCACTACGACCAGCCCGGTTTCGTTTATCGCCAAGCGCGAGGTGGCAAGCTGGCCGGTTTTCGGTCTGCTAGCGAAATTGCAGCGTTCGATCTTTATTGATCGCGAGCGCCGGCAGAAGAGTGGCGCTGCAAATAGTGAAATCGCCGCGCGCCTGATCGCGGGCGATGCCATCGTGCTGTTTGCTGAAGGGACTTCGAGCGACGGCAAGGACGTTCTGCCGTTCCGTTCGGCGCTCATCGGATCCGCCGCGCAGGCATGCGAGCGGCTGCCGGCGGGAATGGTTTTCGTTCAGCCGCTTTCTGTCGTTTATACCGGTGAAGGGCGCAAAATCGCGCCCTGGCATGGCGACATGGATCTGTTGCCGCATCTTGTCCGCGTTCTGCGTGTGCCGAAGGTCGACGCCGTTTTGCATTGGGGCGAGCCGATTCCTTACTTCGTGCAGTCGGACCGCAAGCAGATTGCGAAAAAGCTGGAAGGCGACGTTCGCGCGCTGATGCGCCGAACGCAGGAGCAATGCGCTGAAGATTACGCGGCGTGACGCTCCGCGCCGGGGCCGAAATGATCGAGATAGCGCTGGTTGATGGCCGAGACGGGCAACCCGATGAACACGTCAGTGGTGCCGAATTGCCGGTCGATCACGGCGCCGTGCCCGACAAAGGCACCGAGGCGAAGATAGCCTTTGATCAGGGGCGGAAGCGCGCGCATTGCCGCTTTCATGTCGATCGATTTCTTGCGCATCCGGTTCATTTCAACATAGCGGCTCGCACGGGCCTGCACGCGCCATGCCTCGGGCGCGCTTGAGTGATGATGCAGAAACGAAAGGGGAAGCGCCAGGCGATCCGGATTGGTGCCCTCGAAACTCGCACAGCCGATCATCGCGTCGATCTTGTGGCGCACGACATAGGTCCAGATGCCGTGCCAGAGGAGCTCGACCGTGCGCTTGTCGCGGTAGGCGGGAAGCACGCAGGAGCGGCCGAGTTCGAGAAATTCGAGCGTATTGTGCCTTTGCAAGAGCTCGCCGACATCGAATTCGCGTTCCGTGTAGAAACCGCCCCGAGTTTTCGCGACGCTCTGGCGCAGGAGTCGATAGGTGCCGACCACTCTTGATTTCCGGTTTCCGCCCGCGGGAAGCGACAAATCGACGACCATGAGATGGTCGCAGATCGCATCATAAAGATCGATGTCGCGCTTCGAGAGGAACGTGACCGGATTGGGGTTCGCCGCCATCTCGTCGTAGAAAACGTTGTAGCGAAGCTTCTGCGCCCAGCGGACGTGCTTCGCTTTCGAGGCGAGCCGGATTTCAAGCGAGCCGATGCGGCCAAGCACTTCTTCCTTGAACAGCGGCGGGCTGCCGGGAATGCGAATGCCGCCATAGGCGAACAGCGCCGGCATGATGTTCGCGATGCCCGCGTTCGAGTGGATCGGGGCGAGCCAACGGAAAGAAGTGCCCTGCCAGTTCTCGACGAGTGTCATTCTGTGCCCTCAAACGCGGCCGCGAAGAATCGCCCGGCCCGGGAACAGAGAGCATTGGCAGACAACAAGAATATGAAGGATTCCGCACCCGTCACGCATCTGTCGCAATGCGCGACTTCATTCGCGCGTTTGCGGGCACACGCCCGATCCGCCGGAAGCGTGCGAGCGTGAAGAAACGTAACGGTTCGATGACGCGCCGCTCGACAAGCTTGATTTCGCCGTGGCGTTCCGCCCAGTTCATCAACCGCGCAAACGGAAAATCGGGACGAAGCCCCGCTGATTTCACATAGCGCGCCGACCAGCGCTCGATCGCGGCGAGCGCGCCTTTTTCGGAATAAAAATGGTTCACCAGAATGATCTCGCCGCCCGGTTTTACGACGCGCGCGCATTCCGACAGCACGCGCTCGGGATCGGCGACAAGCGTGATGACGAACTGCGCCACAGCACAGTCGAAAGCATTATCGGGAAAACCGAGTTCATGCGCGTCCATCTGCCGGACGTCCTTGACGTGGCTATATCTAGCGTCGGCCATCCGTTTGATGGCTTTCGTGATCATCGGTGCGGAAATATCGATGCCGGTCACTTCGTTTTCGGGCCCGTAGTCGTCGAACGACAATCCGGTACCGACGCCGATTTCGAGGATTGTTCTGCCAACGTTGCGCGCGGC